>NZ_BAAHXB010000039.1:0-47237 GCF_054657215.1 Endothiovibrio diazotrophicus | reverse complement strand
GGGCCCGCGAAAGAATAACTTCCTGTTTTGGAACGCCGATCCACTCCGCCCGGCGGCGTTGCGCAAAGGGTTGCATACGGCAAGTATGCGCCCCTTTGCGCCCCTTTGCGCCCCTTTGCGCGCCTTGCCGGGCGGGCGTCTCGACGCCCCAAAACAGGAAGTTATTCTTTCGCGGGCCCTAAACCCCCAGTTCCCGCCGTGGGTCGAAGGCGAGTTCCTCGGCCATTCGGCGGTAGAAGTTTCGCGCCTGCTCCGAATCGGCCGGTGGGGTGACGATCTTCAACTCCACGTAGAGATCCCCGGTCGGGCTGCCCGGCAGCCCGCGCCCCTTGAGGCGCAGCTTGCGTCCGCCCTGGGAGCCCGCCGGGACGGTCAGCTCGATCCTCCCGGCGAGGGTGGGGACCGGGACGCGGCCCCCCAAGGCCGCCTCCCACGGGGCGATCGGCAGCCGCAGGGTGAGATCCTTGCCGTTGACCTCGAAGAGCCGGTGGGGCTCGATCTTCAGCTCCAGATAGAGGTCGCCACGCGGTCCGCCCACCAACGGCATGTCGCCCTGGCCGGCGAGGCGGATCTGGCTGCCCTCGCTGACCCCGGCGGGGATCTTCACCTGCAGCGCCCTTCCCGCCACGTCCACCCGGCGGGTGCCGCCCTGGAACGCCTCCTCCAGGGTGATCTTCAGGGTGGCGCGGCGGTCCGCACCGCGCCGCTTGGAGAACGCCTCCTCGTCGATCGATCCGCCGAAGGGGGAGCCCTGGCCGAAGAGGTTTTCGAAGAAGTCGCTGAACTCCCCGCCGGAGAAGCCGCTGCGGCGGCGATGGAAGCCGCCGCGATTGCCGCCGAAGTCGAAATTGAACTCCCGCTCCCAGCCGGGCGGCGGGCGGAAGTCCTGGCCCGCCTTCCAGTTGGCGCCGAGCCGGTCGTAGGCCGCCCGTTTCTGCGGGTCCTTCAGCACCTCGTAGGCCTCGCCCACCTCCTTGAAGCGCGCCTCGGCGTCCGTCTCCTTGCTGACGTCGGGGTGGTACTTGCGGGCGAGGCGGCGGTAGCTGCGCTTGATCTCGTCCTGGGGGGCGTCGCGCGGGACGCCGAGGATCCGGTAATAGTCTTTGTACTGCATGGGATGGCGTAACGTGGGTAATTCCTGGTGTTTACATGGGGCTGAACGTCGGAGCTTCAATCAAGGGGGATGCCATCCCAATTATTTCAGAATGAGGGGGGCTTCGTGCAGGAAGATGGGGGAGGAGACGGTTTGGCCGGGCGACGGGTTGCCAAGTGCCGGGACGGCCCTTGGAACTTCTCTCTGTCAGCCCCATCTAACGCGATGTTTTTGACTGCAGAAAGATGGGAGATTGCATGACCGCACAACAGTCGATTCTGCAACTGAAGGAGGCGCTTCAGCGACGCATCATCGGTCAGGAGGGGCTGGTTACCCGGCTGCTGGTGGCGCTGCTGGCCGACGGCCATCTGCTGGTGGAGGGGGCGCCGGGGCTGGCCAAGACCACAGCGGTGAAGAGTCTCGCCGAGGGGATCGAGGGGGACTTCCATCGCGTCCAGTTCACCCCCGATCTGCTCCCCGCCGACCTCACCGGCACCGAGATCTACCGCCCGCAGGAGGGGAGCTTCCACTTCCAGCAGGGGCCCATCTTCCACAACCTGCTGCTCGCCGACGAGATCAACCGCGCACCGGCCAAGGTGCAGTCGGCGCTGCTCGAGGCGATGGCCGAGCGGCAGATCACCGTCGGGCGCACCACCTACCCGCTGCCGCGCCTGTTCCTGGTGATGGCGACCCAGAACCCGATCGAACAGGAGGGGACCTATCCGCTCCCCGAGGCGCAGCTCGACCGCTTCCTGATGCACGTGCGGGTCGGCTACCCGCGGGTGGAGGACGAGCAGGCGATCCTGCGGCTGGCGCGGGAGGAGGCGCTGGGGGAGGGGGTGGCCGCCACCGGCCACGGCACGCAGATCACCCAGGAACAGCTCTTCGCCGCCCGTCGCGAGGTGCTTCAACTGCATCTCACCCCGGCGCTGGAGGAGTATCTGGTGCGGCTGGTCACCGCCACCCGCGACCCTTCCCCCTACGCCCCGGAGATCAGGAACTGGATCCGCTTCGGCGCCAGTCCCCGCGCCACCATCGCCCTGGAGCGCTGCGCCCGCGCCCACGCCTGGCTCAACGGCCGCGACTACGTCTCGCCGGAGGACATCCACACCATGGCCCTCGACGTGCTGCGCCACCGCATCCTGCTCTCCTTCGAGGCCGAGGCCGAAGGGATCACCCCCGACCGCCTGGTGGTCGAACTCCTCGCCCGGGTGCCCGCGCCCTGATCACCACGAAGTGTTGAAAACCACCGCCCAATCGAACAACAGCCGCCGGGATGGCGTCGAGGTCTCCCTCGCCGAACTGATCGCGTTGCGAGCGCGGGCCGGGGAGCTGCGACTCTCGCCGCAGCGGCAGGTGCGCAGTCAGCAGGCCGGCGGCTATCACTCGCCCTTCAAGGGAAGGGGGATCGATTTCGAGGAGGTGCGCGGCTATCAGCCCGGTGACGACATCCGCTCCATGGACTGGCGGGTCACCGCGCGCACCGGCCGCCCCCACACCAAGCTGTTCCGCGAGGAGCGGGAGCGGCCGGTGCTGCTGTGGGTCGACCAGGGGCCGACCCTGCGCTTCGGTTCGCGGGTCGCCTTCAAGTCGGTGGTCGCCGCGCGTGCCGCGGCGCTGTTGGCGTGGGCGGCGGTGGAGCGGGGGGACCGTGTCGGCGGCCTGCTGTTCGGCGGTCGCGAGCACCTGGAGCTGCGCCCGAAGGCGCGCAAGGCGGGGGTGCTGCCTTTGCTCAACCGGCTGAGCGCACAGGCCGACGCCCCCCTCGGCGGCGGCGAGCGTAGCGACCTGGTGGCGGCACTGACCCGTCTGCGGCGGGTCGCCCACCCCGGCAGCCTGCTGCTGCTGATCAGCGACTTCTTCGAGGGGCTGGAGGAGGCCGCCGCCCGCACCCACCTGGCGGAGCTGGCGCGCCACAACGACCTGGTGCTGATCTTCGTCTACGACCCGCTGGAGGAGGCCGCGCCGCCGCCGGGGCGCTACCCGGTGGGTGACGGCCTGCGCCGGTTGGTGCTGGATACCGCCGACCGGCGGTTGGCCGACGCCTACCGGGAGCGTTTCGCCGAGCGGCGCGACGGGGTGCGGCGCCACGCCCGCCGCCTCGGTATCCCGTTCATCCCGCTGGCCACCGACGCCCCGCTGGTGGAGACCCTGCGTGACGGCCTGCGCGGAGGTGGCCGGTGAGTGCCTCGGCACCGCTGCCCGCCACCCCCGCGCTGCCGCCGCAGGCGCTGGAGGGGCTGCGCGACATCCATCTGCCGCCGCCGGTCTCCTGGTGGCCACCGGCCCCCGGCTGGTGGCTGCTGGTCGGGTTGACGTTTGCGCTGCTGCTGGCCCTGGGTTGGTGGTGGCGCGCCACCCGTCTGCGGCGGGCGGCGTTACGCGAGCTGAAGCGGCTGCGCGCCCGTTACGCCGACGAGCCGTCGCGCTTCGCCGCGGAACTCTCGATCCTGCTGCGCCGTTGCGCGTTGGCGCGCTTCCCGCGGGAGGCGGCGGCCGGCTGCGTCGGCGAGGCGTGGCTGCAGTTCCTCGACCGCAGCGGTGGTGGCGACGCCTTCACCCGCGGTGCGGGACGGAGCCTGGTCACCGCCCCCTACCGGCCACAGGAGCTGGTGGAGGTGGCGGCGCTGGCCGCGGTCGCCGAGCGCTGGGTGAAGCGGGCCATGGGGGGGCGGCGCCGTGTTTGAGTTCCAGTGGCCGTGGCTGTTCCTGGCGCTGCCGCTGCCGTGGCTGGCGCGGCGTCTGCTGCCCGCGGCCCGCGGCGGAGGCGATGCGGCGTTGCGGGTCCCCTTCTTCAGCGAACTGGCGGCGCTGCCGGGGGCCTCCGCCGGCGCGGCGGCGGCCCCCCCTTCGCGCGCCCTGTTCTGGCTGGCGGTGGTGGTGTGGGCGCTGCTGCTGGCCGCCGCCGCCCGCCCCCAGTGGCTGGGGGACCCGGTGGCCCTGCCGCGCGAGGGACGCGACCTGATGCTGGCGGTGGATCTCTCGGAGAGCATGCAGACCCGCGACTTCGTGGTGAAGGAGACCCCGGTGGACCGTCTCACCGCGGTGAAGGCGGTGGCCGCCCGCTTCATCGAGGGGCGCAAGGGGGACCGCCTGGGGCTGATCCTGTTCGGCGATCAGGCCTACCTCCAAACCCCCCTCACCTTCGACCGGGAGACCGTGAAGAGCCTGCTCGGCGAGGCGGTGATCGGCCTGGCGGGGAAGCGCACCGCCATCGGTGACGCGATCGGCCTCGCCATCAAGCGGATGCGTGAGCGGCCCCAAGGGCAGAACGGGGAGAGCCGCGTGCTGGTGCTGCTCACCGACGGCGCCAACACGGCTGGTGAGGTCTCCCCGCGTCAGGCCGCCGGCTTGGCCGCCGAGGCGGGGGTGCGCATCTACACCATCGGCGTCGGCGCCGACCAGATGGAGGTGCGTTCGCTGTTCGGCCGTCGGCGGGTCAACCCCTCCGCCGACCTGGACGAGGCGGCGCTCACCGAGATCGCCGACAAGACCGGCGGGCGCTACTTCCGCGCCAAGGATCTGGAGCAGTTGTGGGATGTTTACAAGGAGATCGACCAGTTGGAACCGGTGGCGGGTGACGAGGAGTTCTTCCGGCCGGTGATCACGCTGTTCCACTGGCCGCTGGGGGCGGCGCTGCTGCTCTCCCTGCCGCTGGTGTGGTTGCGGGGGAGACGATGATCGAGCACTTCCACTTCATCCGTCCGTTGTGGTTGCTGGCGCTGCTCCCGTTGGCGCTGCTTTTGTGGCGGCTGCGCGGTCGCGGCGGCGCCCTGGCGGCGTGGCGCACGGTATGCGATCCCCATCTGCTGGCGGCGCTCACCGTGGGCAGCGAGGGGGAGGGCGGCGGCCGGCTGCCGCGGGCGCTGCTCGCCCTCGGCTGGCTGTCGGCGGTGGTGGCGCTGGCCGGTCCCAGCTGGGAGCGCCTGCCGCAGCCCCTCTACAAGCCCCAGGCGGCGCGGGTGATCCTGCTCGACCTCTCCCGCTCGATGGACGCCGGCGACCTCGCCCCGTCGCGCCTGGAGCGCGCCCGTTTCAAGATCCTCGACATCCTCAAGCGCAGCCGCGGGGGGCAGACCGCGCTGATCGCCTTCGCCGCCGAGCCCTACGTGGTGGCGCCGCTGACCGACGATACCGCTACCGTCGCCAACCTGCTGCGACCGCTCACCACCGCGTTGATGCCGGTCCAAGGGAGCCGTCCCGACCTCGCCCTGCGCAAGGGTGAGGCGCTGCTCAAGCAGGCGGGGGTGCCCGGCGGTGAACTGCTGCTGGTGGGGGACGGGGCCGACGCCGCCGCCGTCGGTGTGGCGGAGGAGCTGCGCGGCCTCGGGCGGACCGTCTCGGTGCTCGCCGTGGGCAGCGCCGATGGTGCACCGATTCCCATCGAAGGGGGCGGCTTCCTCAAGGATGCCGACGGCGCCATCGTCATCCCCAAGCTGGAGGAAGACGCGCTGCGCCGGGTGGCGACGGCCGGCGGCGGCCACTATCGGCGGATCAGCGCCGACGACCGCGACCTGCGCGGCCTGCTCGTTGAGCCCTCGCGGGGCGACGTGACGAAACGGGACGGCGAATCCGCGGTCCACGGCGGCGATGCCTGGCGGGAGGAGGGGCCGTGGCTGGTGCTGGCGCTGCTCCCGCTGGCACTGGTCGCCTTCCGCCGCGGCTGGCTGGGGGCGCTGCTGCTGGTGAGCCTGCTGCCGCCGCCGGTCCATGCCGCCGGCTGGACCGAGCAGTGGGCCAACCTCTGGTCCCGTCCCGACCAGCGGGCGGCGGCCCGTTTCGAGCAGGCGCCGGCGGAGGCGGCGAAGCAGTTCGAGGACCCCGGCTGGCGCGCCAGTGCCCACTACCGGGCGGGGGAGTACGACGAGGCGCTGAAGGCGTGGCAGGGGATCGACAGCGCCGACGCCCACTACAACCAAGGCAACGCCCTGGCCCGCCAGGGCAAGCTGAAGGAGGCCCTGGCCGCCTACGAGCAGGCCCTCAAGGCGGATCCGAAGATGGCCGACGCCGAGGCCAACCGGAAATTGGTCGAGGAGCTGCTGAAGCAGCAGCAGCCGCCCCGGGGACAGAAGGGCGGCGATTCCCGGGAGAACCAGGAGGGCGACAGCCAGCAACAGCCGCAGCAGGATCAAGGCGGCTCGTCGAATCCCGACCAGGGCGGCAATCCCCAACCGGGTGACTCGTCCCAACAGCCGTCCCGGGGGCAGTCGTCCGACCAACCCAATGAGGCCTCGGAGCCTCAATCCCAGCCTCGGGATGGGAGCCAGCCCAGTCCCGGTACGGAAAAGGACGCGCAAAAGGGTGAACAGGGAGACGTGGGAGACGAAGGCGAAAAGGAGGACCCGCAGAACGCGGCCGAATCCGCCAAGCAAGCACAAGCCGCCGACGCCACCGAGGCGAATGAGGAATCACCCGATCAACAACCCCCAATGTCCGCAGATTCTTCTCCGCCGGATCCGACGCAGGAGGATCCGGCGGAGAAGAATCTGCGGATGTGGTTGCGGCGGGTGCCGGATGATCCCGGCGGCCTGCTGCGGCGGAAATTCCAGTTGGAGCACCGGCGCCACGGCGAGCAGACGGAGAGTGAGAAGCAATGGTGAACGTGATGAAACGGTGGCTGGCCCTGCTGCTGCTGTGCGCGGCGCTGCCCGTCTGGGCCGGCCTTTCGGCCCACATCGACCGTGCCCGGGTGCGGGCCGGTGAAAGCTTCCAGCTGCTGATCGAGAAGAGCGGCCAGTACGACGGCGAGGGCCCCGACCTGTCGCCTCTGGACCGGGACTTCGACCTGCTCGGCAACGGCCGCAGCTCCCAGATCAGCATCGTCAACGGGCAGATGAGCTCCACGACCCAATGGACGATCACCCTGGCGCCGAAGCGCAGCGGCACCCTCACCGTGCCGCCGATCGAATTGGATGGCGATTGGACTCCCTCCTTCCCGATCCGGGTGGGCGCCTCCACCGCCCCGTCGAACCGCGGTAGCAATGGAAAGGGTGCCGCCAGCGGCAACGATGATCTCTTCCTGGAGGTGGAGACCTCCCCTGAATCCCCCTACGTCCAGGCCCAGCTCACCTATCGGGTACGCGTCCTGCGCACCGTCGACTTCAGCAACGCCTCCCTCAGCGACCCGGAGGTGGAGGGGGCGGTGATCGAGCGGATCGGTGACGACGTCAGCTATGACGCCACCCGCAACGGCCGCCGCTATCAGGTGATCGAACGGCGCTACGCCATCTTCCCCGAGCAGGCCGGCCCGCTGAAGATCACCGGACCGGTGCTCAATGCGGAGATCCCGCAGCGGGGTGGCGGCGGTTGGCGCGACCCCTTCCAAGGGCTGTTCACCCGTACCCGGCCGGTGCAGATCAAGGGCAAGGACCGTACCGTCCAAGTCCGTCCGGCCGCGGAGAAGGGGGATTGGCTGCCCGCCGAGGCACTTACCTTGAAGGAGAAGTGGTCACCGGAGACGCCGCAGTGGAAGGTGGGCGAGCCGGTGACCCGCACCCTCACCCTGGTGGCGACGGGCCTCACCGGCGCCCACCTGCCGCCGATCTATCGCGCGCCCCAAGGGGCGGACGTCAATGGCTACCCCGACCAGCCCACCATCGGCAATGCCGCCGACGGCGACCGGATGATCGGCACGCGCACCGAGCGGATCGCCCTGGTCCCCAGCCGCCCCGGCCCGTTCACCCTGCCGGAGATCCGCATCCACTGGTGGGATACCGCCGCCGACCGGGCGCGAGAGGCGGTGATTCCCGCCCACACCATCCAGGTGGCTGCCGCCGATGGGAGCGGGAACAGTGCGCCGCCGCCGGCGCAATCCACGCCGTCGGCGACGCCGGTCGCGAAGCCTGCCGAGAGCGTGTCACCGCTCCTCGCTGCGACTCCGGCGGTGGTCACCGAGTGGCCGCTGTGGCGCTGGCTGACGCTGCTCTTCGCCACGCTGTGGGTGATCACCGGGCTGCTCTGGTGGCGCCACACCCGGCAATCCGGGCGGGGGCGAGCGGCGCCGGAGCGGGAGCGAGAGGCGGCACCCGCGGTAGGGGAGGGCGAGGCCCGCAAGCGCCTGCGTCGTGCCTGCGAGGCCGGCGATGCCGCCGCGGCCCGCGCCGCCCTGCTGGCGTGGGGCGCCGCCCGCTGGCCCGAGCGCCCTCCGTTCAGTCTCGGGGCCCTAGCGGAGCGGCTGGAGCCGGGGCCGGCGGTCGACGCCCTGCGTGAACTGGATCGCCTCCTCTACCACCCGGACGAGGGCGCATGGTCCGCCAAGGCGTGGCTGGAGCGGGTTTCTCCGGCGTTGAAGGGCGTCAAGGGGACGGCGGCGGCGGAATCGCCGATACCGGGGCTCTATATTTAAGATATCGCATTAATTTATTGTTTTAATATATTGATTTTATTTAACTGTTATTGTTGGTTTTGATCCATCCAAATCGTCGGGTAGGGTGTGCCGACGACAGGAGGCGCACCAGTCGGAGAGTGGTGCGCCTCGTACCTCGGCACACCCTACGCTCGCCTCCACTTCCCCACGTACTTTCACGCCCACTGAACCCGGTATCGGTTGCGCCCCCCCGTAACGTTCCAGGGTTTCTCCAATCTATTTCCGCTAAGCGAGGGCAGAATCGGGGCCTTTGACGAACTTGAGGAGGTCCGCGATGCGTCCGTATCCCGCCGCGGTCGCCACCTGGGGGGTGGCCGCCGCCAACCTGATCCTGCTCTTCTGGGCGGTCCATCTGAAGAACCCCCACCTGTTGACGATTCGATCCTACGAGACGCCGCTGTTGGTGGCCGTCGGCGTGGTGCTCTTCGCCGCTGTGCGCCGGATCGAGGGTGGGCGCGTGACCAAGGGGGTGTTGCGTGGCGCGGCCCTGGCGGTGGTGGCGATCACCCTCACGGGCGAGGCGTGGTACCGCTATCAGGCGTGGGAGGTGATGCGTTTCGAGCCGCAGATCGCGAGACACATAGGCGCCCGCTTCGTCGCCGGCTACCGCTCGTTCGAACAGATCGAACCCCTGGTGCGGAGAGGGCTCGTCGCCGGGGTCTTCATCTCGGGGCGGAACGTCGCCGGCCGGGGCAGCGGTGCGCTGCGGCGGGAGATCGCTGCTCTGCAGGCGGTGCGAAAGTCTGCCGGGTTGCCTCCACTGCTGATCGCCACCGACCAGGAGGGTGGGGCGGTCTCCCGCCTCTCCCCCCCGCTGGAGCGGTCGCCGTCGTTGGGAGAGGTGGTGAAGGGGGCCCGTGACGAGCGTGAGGCGGCGGAGCTGGCGCGTACCTACGGCGAGCGGCAGGCGGCCTCGTTGGCGGAGTTGGGGGTCAACGTCAACTTCAGCCCGGTGGTCGACCTGAAGAGCGGCGAGGCCCCGTCACCGTTGGATTTCCACTCGCGTATCGAACAGCGCTCGCCGGGTGCCGACCCGCGGCGGGTCGCGCGGGTTGCGGAGGCCTATGCCCGGGGCCTGCTCGCCTACGGCGTACGCCCCACCTTCAAGCACTTCCCCGGCCTCGGTGGGATCGCGGGCGACACCCACCACTTCTCCGCCACGGTGACGCGCTCCCGCGCCCGCCTCGCCGCGCGGGAGTGGCTCCCCTTCCGGCGCGCGACGACGATCGACGGGGCGTTGATCATGCTCAGTCACGTGCGTCTCCCTGCGATCGACCCGAGCGGGCCGGTGTCGCTCTCCCGCAAGGCGGTGGCGCTGTTGCGCGGCGAGTGGGGCTTCAACGGGACCTTGATCACCGACGACCTGACCATGGCGGCGGTCTATGATCGCGGGATCTGCGGGGCGACGGAGAGGGCACTGGCGGCCGGCGTGGATCTGCTGCTGGTGGCCTACGACTACGAGCAGATCTATCCGGCCCTCCATTGCGCCGCCCGTGCCGCGGCGACAGCATCGATCGCCTCGTCCTTATAGGGCGTGCCGTGCGCGCCGTGCCGATGGTGGCAGCGAGCCCTTGGTTCGGCGACGTGCCTTCGTTCCACGGCGACGGCGACCGCCGGGTGTCCTATGACGGGGTCAGAACCGTGGGTTGCGGCGGCCGGTCGTCGTCGGGGGTGGGGTAGTCGAGGGTGTAGTGCAGCCCGCGGCTCTCCCTGCGTGCCTGGGCGCTGCGGATGATCAGATCGGCCACCGTGGTCAGGTTGCGCAGCTCCAGCAGATCGTTGGTCACCCGGAAGTTACCGTAGTACTCGTCGATCTCGCCGAGCAGCAGGTCGACCCGGTGCTTGGCCCGTTCCAGCCGCTTGTCGGTGCGCACGATGCCGACGTAGTCCCACATGAAGCGGCGCAGCTCGTCCCAGTTGTGCGCTACCACCACCTCCTCGTCGGAATCGGTGACCCGGCTCTCGTCCCACGCCGGCAGCTCGGGGGGCAGCGGCGCCCGCGCCGCCTCGGCGGCGATGTCCAGCGCCGCCGCCTCGGCGAACACCAGGCACTCCATCAGCGAATTGCTGGCCATCCGGTTGGCCCCGTGCAGCCCGGTGTAGGCGGTCTCGCCGACGGCGTAGAGACTGGCCAGATCGGTGCGCGCGCGCAGGTCGGTGATCACCCCGCCGCAGGTGTAGTGGGCCGCCGGCACCACCGGCAGCGGCTCACGGGTCATGTCGTAGCCGAACTCCAGGCAGCGGCGGTGGATGTTGGGGAAATGCGAGGTGACGAACTCGGCGGGCTGGTGGCTGATGTCGAGCAGCACGTGGGGCAGGCCGAGGCGCTTCATCTCGTGGTCGATGGCCCGCGCCACGATGTCGCGGGGGGCCAGCTCGGCGCGCGGGTCGAAGCGCGGCATGAAGCGCTCGCCGTCGGGCAGCAGCAGCCGCCCGCCCTCGCCGCGCACCGCCTCGGAGACCAGCAGCGACTTGGCGTGCGGGTGGTAGAGGCAGGTGGGGTGGAACTGGATGAACTCCATGTTCGCCACCCGCGCCCCGGCGCGCCACGCCATGGCGATGCCGTCGCCGGTGGAGATGTCGGGATTAGAGGTATAGAGGTAGACCTTGCTCGCCCCGCCGGTGGCGAGCACCACGAAGCGGGCGCGGAACACCTCCACCCGGCCGCGCTCGCGGTCGAGCACGTAGGCGCCGAGGCAGCGGTCGTCGTCGCGCCCGAGCTTGCGCCCGGTGATCAGGTCGACGGCGATGTGGTCCTCGAACAGCTCGACGTTGGGCCGTTCGCGTACCGCCGTCTCCAGGGTCTTCTCGATCGCCTTGCCGGTGGCGTCGGCGGCGTGGATCACCCGGCGGTGGCTGTGGCCCCCCTCGCGGGTGAGGTGGAAGCGCGAATCGCCGTCCGGCCCCTCTTCCAGGGTGAAGGCGACGCCGGCGTCGATCAGCCACTGGATCGCGCCGGGGGCGCGCTCGACGGTGAAGCGGACGGTGGTCTCCTCGCACAGCCCGGCGCCGGCGTCGAGGGTGTCCTGGGTGTGGGACTCCAGCGAGTCCTTCTCGTCGAGCACCGCCGAGACGCCCCCCTGGGCGTAGAGGGTCGCCCCCTCGCGCAGCCGCCCCTTGGAGAGCACCGCCACCCGCAACGATCCGGGCAGGCGCAGCGCCACCCCCAGTCCGGCAGCGCCGCTGCCGATGATCAGGACGTCGTGGAAGTGGGAGGGGGTATCACTCATGGCTGGCTGCGGCGTTAGCGGATAGAATGGCGGATCGGAAAGTGACCCCGCGACGGGGACGAAGCGGCAAATATAACCGAATCATGACGAACTATCTGCCTCCCACATTGTCTACTCCACGAAGAGCGAGGAACTTGGTGTGTTGAAAGGCCGGGAGCGTGGGAGTGAGGTCACCGATATCGAACTGGTGCAGCGGGTACAGCGCGGCGAACGCGGCGCCTTCGATCTGCTGGTGCGCAAGTACCAGCACAAGATCGTCAACCTGGTGGGCCGCTACGTCCACGACCCTTCCGAGTCCCTCGACGTCGCCCAGGAGGCCTTCATCAAGGCCTACCGCGCCATCCCCAATTTCCGCGGCGACAGCGCCTTCTACACCTGGCTCTACCGGATCGCCATCAACACCGCCAAGAACCACTTGGTGGCCCTCGGTCGCCGCCCCCTCTCCGACGGGGTGGAGATCGAAGAGGCGGAACAATTCGAGGGGGAGGGGCGACTGAAGGAGTACGCCACCCCGGAACGCGAACTGCTGCGCGACGAGATCCAGCGCACCGTGTTCGCGGCGATCGAGGCGTTGCCGGAGGACTTGCGCACCGCCATCACCCTTCGCGAGCTGGAGGGGTTGAGTTACGAGGAGATCGCCCAGGCGATGGAGTGCCCGATCGGTACCGTGCGTTCGCGCATCTTCCGGGCACGCGAGGCGATCGACCAGAAATTGCGCCCGCTGCTCGACTGAGCGGCGGGTACCATCGGACCACCGGAACCGTTTTCGAGGCATCGACCCTCTGGCCGCAACAAGTGGAGCCCGCGTGATGAACAGCGAAAAGGCCGAACTGATCTCCGCCCTGGCGGACGACAACCTTTACGGGCGTGAGCGGGAAGCGGCGCTGGCCGCCTTGCGCGACGAGCGATTGCGTGAGCGATGGCAGCGTTACCACCTGATCGGCGACGTGATACGTGGCGAGGCGGCGCCGCAGATCGCGATGGACCTGGCCGCCAGGGTGCGCGAGCAGCTCGAGAGCGAGCCGCTCCACCTGCCGGTGCGTCGTCGTCTCTCCCCCCATCTCGGCTGGGCGATGGCCGCCTCGGCGGCACTGGCGGCGGTGCTGCTGGTGGCGACCCGGCCGCTCAACGAGTCGGCGACCCCCACCACCCTGGCCCAGGCGAACCGTCCCACCAATTTCGTGGTGGTACGCGACAACGGTCCCGGACAAGGCGAGTGGGAGCGGCTCGACGAGCGCGAGCTGGCCCCCTACCTGGTCAACCACCACGCCCACTCCAATGCCCTGGCGGTCCCCGCCTCGGTGCGCATCGTCAGCCACGAGGTGATGCGTTGATTCTTTCGCGAGCTCTCAGGACCCTGGTGGTCTCGGCGGCGCTGCTCGACGCCGTGCCGGTGTTCGCCGACCCGACGGCGGCGCAGTGGCTGGAGCGGATGAGCGAAGCGGCCCACACCCTCGACTACCGCGGCACCCTGGTGTTCCAGGAGGGCGAGCGGATGGAGACGGTGGAGATCGTCCACCGGATGGCTGGCGGCGACGAACAGGAGCGGATCAGCGCGCGCAGTGGCGCCGCCCGCGAGGTGGTGCGCGACGGCAACCGGGTGACCTGCATCCAACCCGAGAAGAACACCGTGGTGGAGACCCCCGGGTTGCCCCTGCAGGGGCTGCTTGGCAAGGAGGCGGGCCATGGCGTCGAGCGGCTCGCCGGCAGCTACGTGCTGAAGCTGGAGGGTGACGAGCGGATCGCCGGTCGCCCGGCGCGCAAGCTGAAGATCATCCCCCGCGACCACTTCCGCTACGGCTACCGGCTGTGGCTCGACGAGGAGAGCGCCCTGCCGCTCAAGTCCCAGCTCATCGGCGCTGGCGAGCAGGTGCTGGAGCAGGTGATGTTCACCAAGCTCGAGCACGGCGTGCCGATCAGCGCCGAAGCGGTGGCCCCGACGCTCTCCGGCGAGCGCCACAGCTGGGAGCATCAGGCGCCCAGCGGCGACGAGTCGGCGGAGGCCGGGCGCTGGCAGGTGACCCTGCTGCCGCCCGGCTTCGAGCTCTCCCTGGAGAGTGGCCACACCCTGCCCGACCACCCCACGCCGGTGCGTCACCTGCTGTTCAGCGACGGCCTCGCCTCGGTCTCGGTGTTCATCGAGAAGGAGGGGGAGGGCGCGGCGCGCGCCAAGGGGCGCGGCAGCCACGGCGTGGGGGCGGTCCATGCCTTCATCGACCGCCGCGACGGCCACCGCATCACCGTCGTCGGCGAGGTCCCCGCTACCACCGTGAAGATGATCGGCGAATCGGTTCGCCGGAGAGAGGCACCGTGATCGAAGAGAATGCCCGCGTGGTCGCCGTCGAGGGCGAGGTCGCCTGGGTCGAGGCGGAGCGCAAGAGTGCCTGCGGCAGCTGCGAGGCGAAGGGGGGCTGCGGCACCGGCAGCCTCTCCCAGGTGTTCGGCACCCGTTCCAACCGGATGCGAGTACTCAACACCGTCGGCGCTGCCCCGGGCGACACCGTGGTGATCGGCATCGAGGAGTCGGCGCTGGTGCGCGGCTCGGTGGCGGTCTACCTGGTGCCCCTGCTGGCGCTGCTCGCCGGCGGCGTCTTTGGTGAACACATGGCCGGCCAGCTCTCCATCGCGGTGCAGGTGGGCGGGGTGGTCGGCGGTCTCGGCGGCCTCGGCGTCGGCCTGCTCTGGCTGCGCGGCTACACCCACCGCATCGCCGGTGATCCCCGCTTCCAGCCGGTCACCCTGAAGCGCCTCGCCCCGGTCTTCCCGATCGTCGAACTCAAAGGGTGACCCCCGGGAAGGCGAATCCCGGAGCGCATCTTTCCCCTTCACGAAAATCCTGGAGTGAACCATGAAGGTTGTACCATCCCCACTGACCCGCTGGTTGGTCGCAGGCGCGGCCCTGCTGCTGTCGAACGTCGCCGCCGCCCGCGCCGGCCTGCCCGACTTCACCGACCTGGTGGAGCAGACCAGTCCGGCGGTGGTCAACATCAGTACGGTGCAGAAGGTGGAGGGGAAGAAGATCCTGCCCCACGGCTGGAAGCTCCCCGAGCTGCCCGATGATAGCCCGCTCAACGACTTCTTTCGCCGCTTCTTCGACGACGAGGGCGGCGGCGGTGCCCCCGAGCACGACGCCCGCTCCCTCGGCTCCGGCTTCATCATCTCCGAGGACGGCTATCTGCTCACCAACCACCACGTGATCGATGGCGCCGACGAGGTGATCGTGCGGCTGAGCGACCGCCGCGAGCTGAAGGCCGACGTGGTGGGCAGCGACCCGCGGAGCGACATCGCGCTGCTCAAGGTGGACGCCGACCACCTGCCGGTGGTGAAGATCGGCAACAGCGACAAGCTCAAGCGCGGCGAATGGGTGCTCGCCATCGGCTCCCCGTTCGGCTTCGACCACTCGGTCACCGCCGGCATCATCAGCGCCACCGGCCGCTCGCTGCCGAGCGAGAACTACGTGCCGTTCATCCAGACCGACGTGGCGATCAACCCCGGCAACTCCGGCGGCCCGCTGTTCGACATGGACGGCGAGGTGATCGGCATCAACTCCCAGATCTACAGCCGTACCGGTGGCTACATGGGGCTCTCCTTCTCGATCCCCATTGAGATGGCGATGGAGGTGGCTGATCAGTTGAAGAAGAGCGGCAAGGTGAGCCGCGGCTGGCTCGGCGTGCTGATCCAGGACGTCACCCGCGAGCTGGCCGAATCGTTCGGCATGGAGCGCCCCTACGGCGCCCTGGTCTCCAAGGTGCTCCCCGACAGCCCCGCCGAGGCCGCCGGCTTCAAGGTGGGGGACGTGATCATCGAGTTCGACGGCCGCGAGGTCGAGCGCTCCGGCGCCCTGCCGCCGATGGTCGGCCGCGCCAAGGTGGGCAGCGACGTACCGGTGGTGGTGATCCGCAACGGCAAGCGCACCACCCTCAAGGTGAACCTGGGCGAACTCCCCGAGGAGGAAGAGATGGCGGCCGCCGGCGGCGGCAAGGCGAAGACCAGTGCCGACCGCATCGGTCTGGTGGTGTCCGATCCCACCGCCGACCAGCGCAATGAGATGGAGCTGGGCGACGAGAAGGGGGTGCTGGTGCAGTCGGTGGAGGAGGGACCCGCCGCCCACGCCGGCATCCGCCCCGGCGACCTGATCCAGCGGATCAACAACGTCGCGGTGGAGGATGCCGGGCAGTTCGCCAAGCTGGTCGCCGAACTGCCCGACGACAAGTCCCTGCCGGTCCTCGTCCTGCGCAAGGGCAGCCCGCTGTTCCTGGCGCTGAAGATCGGCAAGGAGTGAGCCGACGCTTGACCCTCTACTGGCGCGACGGCTGCCATCTCTGCGAGGAGATGGGCCGCGAGCTGACCCGGCGCAGGGAGGCGCTGGGAGTGGAGCTGGAGGCGGTGGAGATCAGCGGCGACGTGGAGCTGGAGGCGCGCTACGGCCACAAGGTGCCGGTGCTCTGCGCGGGTGACGAGGAGATCTGTCACTACTTTCTCGATGAGGAAGCGCTGGCCCGACATCTCGCGGCACCCCACGGCGACGCCGCCTGACACCTTCCGGAAACTCCCCGTTCAGCTATCGCCACTCCTTCCACGCCGGAAACTTCTCCGACGTCCTCAAGTACTAGGTATCGGTGCGCCTGCTGCGCTATCTGCTGCGGAAGGAGAAGCCGCTCCTCTACCTCTACACCCCGCCAGCACGGGCGGCTCTACGCCCTCACGTCGGAACATGCCGGCAAGACCCGGTGGTTCGAGAGAGCGGGATCGGCCGCCTGTGGTCGCGTGAGGACCTGCTGGAGGTCGTCGCCGACTACGTGGCGCTGGTGAGCCGACTCCATGACGGCGACCGGCTGAACGCCACCCCGGTTCCCCCCGGTTCGGGTAACGCCCCTTGCGCCCGGACGACCGGCTGGTGCCGCTCGAATTTGGCATCCGCCCCGATCGTCCCGGCCACGGCATGACCGCCAGCGGTATGGTGGTGGTGAGCCCGCCCTATCCCCTCGCCGCGGCGATGACCCCGACGCTCGAATACCTCGCCGCCTCCGTGGGCGACGTCGGCCACTTCCGTTGCGTCGAACTCGTTGGCTAGTAGACCCCTGCCAATGGCACAATCGTCAAGAGGAACCACGGGGTAGTCAGGCCAGTCACGTGAAGACTCGCCTGTGAAGTTGGTCAGGAGGTAGAAGATGAAAGACGGTCGAACGACAATATTCTTCAGTTATGCCGGGGAAGACCGGGCTTGGGTCGAGTGGGCAGCATGGCAACTAAGAAACGAAGGTTTCCATGTTATTTATCAACATCGAGACTTTTCTCCCGGCGATAGTATTCCAGGCGCTATTGATTCCGCCTTGCGGGATGCCGATTTTACGTTCATTTTCCTTTCCCAAGACTTTCTGGACTCGGTATTTTGTCAAACAGAGTGGCATGCGGCTTGGATGCGAGGAGTTCAAGAAAAGATAGTCCATTTGGTTTCCGTATATATTGCCGATCCTTCTCATCTGTTGCTTCCCCCTTTGTTGAATGTCGGGAACGCCGTGAATCTCGCAGGGTTGGACGAGATAACCGCCCGCGAAACGCTTGTAACCAGCGCTCGCCGTCTTGTCGGTATTCGAGAGAAGCCAATTGGTCATTCTTTTCCCGGTGCAACAGTACCAACTTTTCTCTCTCCTCCTCCTTATCCGGGAGGAGTCCGCCAGCTTCGTCGATTGCCTTTGGCGCGCAATCGGAATTTTGTTGGGCGTGAAGAGTATTTGAGCAATCTACACCGAGACCTGACGTCAGGCATTCATTCTGCGCTAACCCAAGCAGCTCATGGGATGGGCGGTGTTGGGAAGACCCAGTTGGCAAACGAATACTCTTATAAGCATCAGCAGGAATATGGTGTTGTATGGTGGGTACGGGCGGAAACCGAGGCAACACTGAAAGCGGATCTATTGGCTCTGGCTTATAAAGCCGGCTTCCCGATCCGTCGAGAAGAGGAGACGTTGGATGCTGTGAAGCAGTGGCTTGAAGAGAGTGATCGGTGGCTTTTGATTTTCGATAATGCTGAGCACCCGGATTCATTGCGCCCCTTCCTTCCTCAGTCGAAGACGGGGAACATCATTATCACCTCGCGTTTTCGTTCCTGGGGGGATGTCGCGCAATCCGTACGAGTGGATGTTTTCAATCGAGAACAGTCAATCGCCTTTCTCGTTCGCCGAACCGGGATATCGGACCCGCAGGGTGCCGGGCGTCTGGCTGAAGCGCTTGGCGATCTACCGCTGGCTTTGGCCCAAGCGGCAGCATATTTGGAGGAAAGTGGGGATGACTTCATTACATACCTGAGCCTTTTCGAAGAACGTCAACTGCAACTACTCGAGGAGGGGCGATTAAGTCCTAACGTTTATCCCGACTCTGTCGCGACTACTTGGGATATTTCCTTGGAGCGACTTGGCAAGGAGTGCCCGGAAGCGGTAGAAGTTCTTTACCTCGCGGCTTATCTTGCTCCAGACGATATTCCAAAGCGGCTGTTTGCCAATGTCCATGAAATATTGCCTTTCTCAATGGAGGACGTGTTCAGCGATCCTCTCCGCCTCAACAACGTTTGGAGGGCGCTCCGACGCTATTCGTTGGTAGAAGCCGGGCCTGATTGTTTTAGCCTGCATCGCCTGATTCAGGCTGCCATTCGTCATCGCGCTCCTTCATCTCAGTTCGAGTCATATGCTCGAAAGGCGCTATGCTTGGTAGATCGCTCTCTCGATTACGATGAAAACAACCAGGAAACGTGGCGTTCATCTCTTTCCCTAGTGCCACACGCACTGATTGTTTCTACCTATATCAAGTCCGAAGAAGATGAATTGCTTGTTGCCGGCATGCTGGATCGTGCGGGCAGTACTCTCTGGAAGATGAGTCAACATGAACAGGCCCGTGTGTGTTATGAGGAAGCATTAAACGCCGCACGGAGAGCGGGAGATGGAGGGCTCGCCGATGAAGGATCGACTTGGAATAATCTCGGTGTCCTATTAAAGGAAATGAATCTGTTACCCGACTCACTGGAGGCGGTGGACCGAGCAGTTCGGATCGGTGAGCGAGTTCTCGGTGTTCAACATCCAAAGCTCGCTATTCGTCTGAGTAATCAGGGGCTTGTGCTGGGCCGAATGGGGCGTTACGACGAAGCGATCAGCTATTTTGAGCGCGCTTTGGAGATCAATAGGAAAGAATCGTTTTCAAGTCAGGATGGAAAGGAAGGTGTTGCCCGAGACTACAGTCATCTAGGAAACGCCTACAAAAAACAGCGAATGTGGTCTGACGCTGAACACTGCTTAGTCGAAGCGCTACGGATAGGAGAGGAGACCCTTGGTGCAGAACACTATCGTGTTGCCATCCGACTTAACAATCTCGCGATGCTCTACAAAGAGATGGGGGCATATGACAAAGCGGAACCTCCCATGCGCCGGGCGTTGGCGATAGATCGGAAAATCTATTCTGATGGTCACCGGGATGTGGCTTGGGACTTAAAGAATTTGGGACTTATTCTGATGGGCGCCGGGCGTTTGGATGAGGCGGAAAAATGCTTCATCGAGAGCCTATCCATTTTCCGGGAAATACAGGGAGAGGAACATCCGGATACGCAGGCGGTTCGCGAATACGTCACGGAGCTAAGAATGTCCACCAGATTGCAAGGAACGAATGGTGCGCCGACGAACAATGATGATCATCCCTGATGAACTTCCGACCAGTCCATCGGCAATCTAGTAGCCTTTGGGGAATAAGTGTTAGCCCCGCAGCTTAACCGTTTACTTTTGTCAACGCCGCCTCGGTATCCGCTACCACGGTGAGGATCGGCAGGAATCCGCTCAGCTCGAACACCTCGCGGATGTGGTCGCGCATGCCGCACAGCGCCAACGCGCCGCCGGCCGGCTTCAGCCGCTTGGCGGTCATCAGCAGCACCCGCAGGCCGGCGCTGGAGATGTAGTCGAGCTGGCTGAAGTCGATCACCAGGCGAAGGTCGCCGCCTTCGATACGCTCCATCACCCGCTTCTCGAACGCCTGGGAGGTGTTGCTGTCGAGGCGCCCCTCGGGGGTCAGCAGGACGGCGTGGTCGCGTTGCTCTTCGCTCAGATTCATGGCGTCGTTCTCTGTATTCCCGGATGGTCGGCGCATTGTCCCCGGTGAACGGGGTTTCGACAAGTTTAGGGACGCGGGTAACTATTCGTCCCGCTGATTGAACCGCAGAATAACGCAGATTTTCGCAGATGAGTTCTCGGCCCAATCTGCGGAAATCTGCGGTCGAGCCTCTTGATGGGGCGTTTATCCCCTCCGCCTTCCTCACTCTGCGTCATCCGCCGGCAGCAGGTGGTACATGGGCTGGTCGCCGTGGCGCTTGGGCATCTCCAGGATGCCCAGGTATTCGGCCTTGAACCAGGGCGTATAGGGCTCCCGGCGGAAGGCCAGTTCGTGTTTCACCGCGTTCTCCTCGGCGGTGAGCAGGGCCACCAGCTCCTGGGAGGCGTAGACCTCGCCGGGCATGGTGATCGGCTCGATGCGGGCGGCGCGGTTGACCTGACGGCCGGAGAAGGCGGAGCGGCCGGTGATCGGGTTGACGTCGTGGAAGACCGGGCCGGCATGCAGTCCGATGCGCACGTTGAGCTGATAGGGCAAGCCGAACTGGTGGTGGTCGAGGCGGGAGAAGGCCTCGCGCAGCACGAAGGCGTAGCGCACCACGCTGCGCGCGTCGGGCATCACGATGTAGAGGGCATCGCCCCAGGTCTCGACCAGCTCCGGGGCGACCTCCAGGGTGGCGCAGAGCTGATGGATCCGTTCCAACAGGCGGAACCAGTTGGGCAGGTACTCCTCATCCAGCTTGCTGTAGCCGACCACGTCGGCGAAGAGCATGGCGCGAATGGTCCGCTCGGGAAGCGTCGGTTCCTGGTAGGCCGGGAGGCGCGGCGGGTCAATGGCACTCCCCGGCTCCTCCTCCAGTTCGTCCAGTTCGATCAGGTGGAGGGTGGTGATGTCGGGCCAGTGGTCGATGAAGTCGCTGCTGCTGCCCGGGGTGTTGATCGCCCGGTAGTCCCACACCGCCAGCAGGTGGGGCTCGGTGAGCAACTGTTCGCCGCGCAGCCAGCCGAGGCCGGTGATGATGTGGTTGGCGTAGCGCAGCAGGGCGCGGTGGCCCAGGTAGTGTTCGCGGGTGGCGTAGGAGATGGTGGCGGCCTGCGGCAGCACCGCCTCCAGCCGCTCCCGCCAGCGGGCACCGGCGTAGGCGACCCGCGCCTCGATGAAGTCCTCCAGGGCGCAGGGGAGTACCAGATGAATCTCGCCGCCGCGTTCCAGCATCGCCTCGATGAATAGCAGATCGGCGCCGCAGGCGGCGCTGCTGTAGCCGATGCGGGCGTCGATCTCTCCCAGGCGCTGGGCGATGGCGCGCCCCAGGGGGCCCTCCTTGGAGGGAGGGAAAATCGCTTCGCCCGTCCCGCCCGCCGGGGACGGCGGATCGATCAGCGGGCCACCGAAGATCACCACCCGTGGCGGTTGCAGGATGTCGGCCAGCGCCGCCGGCACCGCCATCCCCATGCGTTCCAGGATGCGCAGGCGCTGGAGGGCCTCCACCACCGGGCGGTAGTCGCGGCCGCTCGCTTCGGCCGCCCGACGGAACAGCGCTTCGGCGGCATCGTTCTCTCCCAGCACCAGGGCCCCCTGACCCTGGTGGAGGAGGCGCTGGAAGCGCTCGTCGACGTCTTCGCCCGGCGCCGGCTCGGCACACTGCTCCAATAGGCGGCGGGCGATCTCGCGGGCCTCCTCCCGGTGCCCCAGGCACCACCCCATCACCGCCGCCTCGCTGCCGTGGCGGCAGCTCGCCTGCTGCTCGAACAGCTCGGTGTAGAGGGCGCGGGCGCGCTTCAGGTCCTGCTCGCCGCCCCACTGTTCCCAGCTGAGGCGGTGGATCTCCGCCAGCAGCTCCCGTTCCCGCGGCGTTGCTTCGGCTTTCGGGGAGTAGGCCGTCAGGGCCTTGCGGGCGGCACCGCCGGAGTGGCCCTGGAAGAGGGCGAGGATGCCCAGCAGGTGGATCTCGCCGCGTTCGGGGAAGCGCTCCTCGGCGCGGTGGCAGAGGTCGTAGGCGAGGAAGGGCTGGCCGCGGGCGGTCAGCCCCTCGATGGCGGCGATCCACGCTTCGGGAGAGGCGGTGTCGGCATCCACCGCCAGGCCGGGGAGGCGCTGTTCCATCGTCTCCCACATCAGAGGATCACCAGCTGATTGTTGTCGATAACGGTCCGGTTCATCCCCTCGATACCCCCCTCGCGGACGATGGCGACGGCGGCGCGGATCCAGGCGCCGTGGCCGAAGATCAGCACGTTATCCCCATCGTATTGCTGTAATACGGTGCGCACCCGCTGCTCCAGATCGGTGAGTGCCTCTCCCAGCACCAATTGCTGAGGCGCCTCCCGCCACCGTGCCCCCACCTCCGCCAGCAGCTCCGCGCGGGGACGCCCCTCGTAGGGGCCGAAGTCCAGCTCGTCGAGCAGCGGCTCCACCCGGTAGCGCCCCTGGTAGCCGTGCCGGTCGGCGGTCATGGCGGTGCGTTGCAGGCGACTCACCAGCACCGCGTCGAAGGGACCGAGCTCGGCCAGTCGGTGGCGGTTGTCGGCGATCGCCGCCTGCTCGTCGGGGCCCGGTTCGAGGATCGGCAGGTCCCGCCGTCCCTGGAGCAGGCCGTCGCGATTCCAGGCGGTGGGCAGGTGGCGGATCAGAATCAGGGTCATCACGCTCTCTGGAATGCTATTGACCGCAGATTAACGCAGATTGACGCAGATTCGGATGAAGAAAAATCTGCGTCAATCTGCGCGAATCTGCGGTTCATCTGCTTCTGACGGTGGGTTCCGTTACCCGCGTCCCTTACAGCCCCAGGGGGTTGAAGAAGGTATCGCTGCGCAGGTAGCGGCGCTGGGTCTCCAGCATCACCAGCCCGCGGGGGTCGACGTTGCCCAGGTTCACGTTGCAGCCGAGCAGGTTGATCATCTGGATCTGGCAGTGCTCGGTGGGGGCCTCGAAGATCAGCCGTTCCACCGGCAGCCGCTCGACGATCTCGTCGAACAGCTCGTGGCGCAGCTCGCCGGTCTCGTGGTAGAGGCCGACCGTGCCGCTGGCCCGCCCTTCGAGGATCACGTATCGGCTGCCGGCGGCGAGGAAGGCCTCGGCCTCGGCGATCCACTCGCGGATATCCGGGGTCTCCTCCTCGGACTTCTTGCCCACTTCGGTCACCACCTGAAAGCCCGCCTGCTCCAACCGCTCGATGGCCCGCACCATCTCGTCGACGGAGATGTCGATGGTGCCGCAGGAGACCTCCACCCACTGCACGCCGTAGTGGCGCAGGTAGTCGAGGTAGTCGTCCAGCTTGCCCTGGTGGTGGAACTTCTCGAACAGCGTGCCGCCGAAGCAGGCGGGGATGCCGTGCTCGTGGTAGAGGGCGACCTTCTCCTCCAGCCGCGGCAGGACGTAGGCGGAGCCGACGCCGATCTTGGCCAGATCCACCAGCGAGTGGTAGTCCTCCAGGATCAGGCGCTGTTCTCCCACCGGCACGCCCACGTCGTTGATCGCGGTGAGGCCGGTGTTGCGTGGTTTTTCGGTACGTTGGGGGAGTTTGAGGGCGTTCGGGAGAGTCATGAAGGAGCGTCTCGGTTACTCGACAAAATTGGCGGTGGCCCGGGCGAACGCCTCGTAGACCGTGGGGATGTGGAGGTCGCGGGACTTCATCGCGGAGTCGTTGAGCGCCACCACGTACTGCTGGTTGACCCGGATCGGGATCTCGCTGGCGTGGATCCCCTCTTCGAGGATCCGCTGCGCCATCCTTGCCGCCACTTCGCCCTGCTCGTAGGGGGAGACCCCCACCGAGAAGCTGCCGCCGTCCTCCACGTTGAACACATTGACCCCGATCACCGGCACCGGCGAGTGCTTCTCGGTCCAGCCCATCACCTCGGTGGCGGGGGGAACCGCGGAATCCTCGGCGCTGCGCGGCAGGGTACGGTAGTTGGCCACCAGCAGGTAGTCGACCCGCCCCTTGAGGGAGGTGACGATCTCCTGCCACTGGTCGAAGTCCCGGGCCTGCACCGAGCCTGCATACTCCACCGGCGACCAGTCGAAGTGGTCGAAGAAGGGGCGGTCGCGGGCCAGCGAGGCGGAGGGGTCGAGGAGATAGAGCACCCGCGGGTGGGCCTTGGGTTGCGGGCGCTGCCCTTCCAGGGCGAGCAGGGTCTCCTTCACCGCCTTGAGCTGTTTGTGTTCGTAGATGCCGGTGACGTTCTTCGCCTTGTCGTAGCCGTAGGAGTCGATGGCCCCGTTGACCCCGGCGAAGACGATCTCGATGCCGGGGCGGTCGACGTAGTACTTGGCGGCCAGCTTCTGCGCCAGGTCGTCGACCGCGATCAGCACGTCGGGGTCGGCCTGGTCGATGGCGCGGCGGGCGACGATGCCGGCGCGACGCAGCCAGTCGGCGCCGGAGTGCTTCTTGGTGTCCATGTAGTGCCAGCTGACCGCGTAGTCGCTCCACTCGTCCACCACCCGGTGGAGGCCGACGTCGATGTCGCGGGTCCAGGCGTAGTTGGGGTCGTAGCTCTGCAGGATCATCACCCGCGGCTTGGCCATGTTGAAGAGGACCGCCACCACCAGGATGGTGAACAGCAGAACGGCGCTGAGTAATCGGCTAACGGTGACCCGGTTCATAGCACGCCGATCTCCTTCCAGAACGGGATGGAGAGATAGATGGCGGCCAGCTTGGCCAGCACCAGCACGCCGTGGAAGAGCTGCACCTTGCGCTCGCGGTAGGCCACCTCGGGGGCGGTCTGGGCGCGGAAGAAGAGGATGTACGGGGATTGGTAGCCGAAGAAGGCGGTCTCCGCCATCACCAGGATGATGAAGCCGACCACCCAGGGGGTGACGCCGGCGCCGTCGGCGATCGGGATCAGCGCGGCGGCGAAGATCAGGATCGCCGAATTGAGCGGGATCAGGATGCGCACCGCGAGGATGGTCAGCGAGAGCAGCAGCACGAACAGCGGGAAATCGTTGCGCATGTAGTCGCCGAGCCAGCCGAGGTGGTCGATCAGGATCTGGTTGATCCCCAGGTGGTTCATGGTGGCGAGCACCCCGATCAGCCCGGCGAGCAGCACCAGGAAGGCCCAGTCGATGCGCTGGATGAAGTCGTTGCGGCTGAGCACGCCGAGGTAGAGCAGCGAGCACAGCACAGCAAAAGTAAGGTAGGGGATCGGGATCTTGTGGATCGAGGCGGTGGCGATGCCGATGGTCAGCAGCACGATGCCGAGCAGCGCCGCGTGCTCCGAGCCGCTCAGCGGCCCCAGCTTCTTCAGGTCCTCGCGGATCCGCTCCTTGGACATGCTCACCCGGTGGTAGTCGCGGAAGAACAGCGCGGTGAGGACGAAGTAGAGCAGCAGCATCGCCAGCCCGGCCACCGCGGCGGCGTAGGCCCAGAAGAGGAACTGGTAGGCCTGCTGCTCCTGGGCGGGGAGCAGGCCGAAGACCAGGAAGTTGGCCGGCGCGGCGGTGAGAAAGAGCGGCGAAAGGTAGTTGATGCCGTCGATGCCGGCGGTGTAGAGCAGGGTGGAGGAGCGGCGGCGGGTCGGCTCGTCCCAACTGCGCGCCACCTCGTTGAGCACCGGGCAGATGATCACCGCGCGGCCGGTGATGGTGGGCACCACCGGGTTGAGGACGAAGCCGGTGAGAAACAGTGCCGCCTGGTGGGCGAAGGTGTTGGCGGGCAGCTTGCTCAGCAGGATCAGGGTGTAGCGGTAGGTGAGCCCGGAGGAGGTGACCACCGCGCCGAGGCCCATGATGCTGAAGGCGAGCAGGAAGCCGGGGGAGGAGAAGCCCGACAGCACGATCTCCGAGGGGGCGAGGCCGAACAGCAGGATCAGCAGCACCGCCAGCAGGCCGGGGATGAAGTCCGCCACCAGGGAGAACATCCACAGCACCAGCACGATGGCGACGATGGCGCTGAAGAGCACGATCTCCCGGTTCACCCCCTGGGTGGTGAGGTAGGCGTAGATCGCCGCCGGGGCGGCGATCGCCAGCAGCCACGCCCACGGCTTGGCCGCCACCCGTTCGGCGTGGTTCTCGCCGCTCATGAGGCGGCCCCGTTGCGCAGGTACATCACGGTGATGTCGTCGGATTGCGCCGCGCCGCCGGCGAAGCGCTCCACCGTCTCGATCAGCTCGGCGGTCACCCGCTCGGCCTCGCCGCCGCCGCGCGCGGCGAGGAAGTCGCGCAACCGCGCCTCGGTGAATTCGGCGTCCGCCGGGTCCATCGCCTCGGTCACCCCGTCGGAATAGACCAGAATCGCCTCACCCGGGGCGAGGGTGATCTGCTGGGTTTCGAAGGGGATCTCCTCCATCACCCCGAGGGCGATGCCCGGCTTCACCGCCAGCCGCTCCACGCTGCCGTCGAGGTGGTGCAGGTAGGGCGGATTGTGGCCGCCGTTGGCGAAGCGCAGCTCGCCGCTGTCGCGGTCGAGGATGGCGAAGAAGAGGGTGACGAACATCGCCTGATCGTTGTCGCGGGCCAGCTCGGTGTTGACCTTCTCCAGTACCCGCGCCGGGTCCAGGTTGCCCTCGGCGGCGGAGCGCACCAGGGTCTTGGCCATGGCCATGAAGAGTGCCGCCGGCACCCCCTTGCCGGAGACGTCGCCGACGGTGAAGCCGAGGTGGTGCTCGTCGACGGCGAAGCAGTCGTAGAGGTCGCCGCCCACCTCCTTGGCGGCGATCAGCCGTGCGTGCAGGTCCACCCGGAAGCGCTCGCGCAGGGCGCTGAAGGACTGCGGCAGCATCGAGAGCTGGATCTTGCGGGCGGTCTCCAGCGACTCTTCGATCTTGTGCTTCTCCAAGTTCTCGATCGCCATCGAGACGTTGTTGGTGAAGATCTCCAGCAGGTCGCGGTCCATGGCATCGAAGTCGCGCAGCCCTTCGAAGTAGATCAGGTTGCCGGGGATGTTGGTGCTTTTGAACAGCGCCACCCCGTGGCGCTTCTTCACCACGCACTGGTTCTCCGCCAGCGATTCGCGGATCAGCTGCTCGCGCTCGCCGGGGATCGCCCCCCCGCCGCTCTCCTCCAGCGCCGTCACCCGCGCCTCCTCCAGCCGGCCGCCCTCGGCGGCGACGTAGCGGTAGAGGGCGAGCGGTTCACTACGCTCGTTCATCGGCAGGAAGCCGGAGAGCTTGCGCCGCATATCGTTCTTGAAGCGCTCCAGGGAGTGGAACTCGAACAGCGACGACATCGATTCGAGGATCTGCTGCAGGCCGCGTTGGGCGCGCTTGCGCTTCTGGATGTTGAACAGCAGGACCACGATAAAAATCAACAGGAAGGCGAACAGCGAGAGGGTCGCCCAGATGATCTCCTTGTAGCGGTAGTAGAAGGTCTGCGGCTCGTTGATCAGCTGGCTCCCCTCGGGCAGGCTGCCCGGGTCGATGCCGAAGCGGGTCAGCTGGCGGTAGTCGAACATGAAGCGGTTGGGGCTCTCCATCACCACCGGGATCGCCTCCGCCGGGGTGCCGTCGAGCACCCGCCGGGCGAGCCGGGCGGCGGTCTCACCCTGGAAATAGGAGCTCTTCAGCATGCCGCCGACGATCCCCTTGCCGAGCATGTAGTCCACCGCGCCGAACAGCGGCGCCTTGGCGGCGGCGGAGATCGGCGGGATCGCCTCCCAGGGCGTGAAGGTGGCGCCGGTGGCGTCGCGGAAGAACGAGAGGTAGAAGACCACGCTGTTCTCGGGCAACCGGGCGAGGCGCTCCTTCAGCTCGGCCATGGAGAGGTCCACCAGATAGTGGAAGCGCAGCCGATCGCGGTAGCCGGCGGCCGCCCGGTCGAGCTCATCGCGCAGGGAGAGGCCGCTGGTCAGGGTGTCGTTGATCACGTAGACGTTGCGGGTGTGCGGATAGAGGCGGACGATCAGCGCCAGGTTGGAGGGGAAATCGGCCGCCTCGTTGACCCCGGTGTAGTTGGCGAGACCGGCGGCCTTGGCGTCGTCGAAGTTGTTGACCCCGGCGAACACCAGCGGCACGCCGGGGAACAGCCGGTCGCGGTAGCGGTGGACGAAACGCAGCGCGTCGTCATCGGTGGTGAGCAGCACGTCGAAGCGGAGCTGCTGGTACTTGTGCTCGAACACCTCCGCCAGCAGGTCGAAGTAGCGGGCGTCGTTGATCATCTTGGTGTCCATGTACTCGATGTGGAGCACCAGATTGCGGTCACCGGCCAGCCGCTCCTCGATCCCGCGCACCTCCTCGTCGGTCCAGGCATAGCCCTGGCTGTAGGAGTTGATCACCAGCACGTGTTTCTTGCCCGGCTTGGCCTCCTCCGCGCGCATCGCCCCGGCGTGGATCTCGTCGTAGTCCGTGGCCTCCGTCGGGGCGGCCGCGGCGGGCGGCGGCGCGAGGGCGAAAAGTGCGAAAAGGAGGGGAAGCAGGGGGAGTTTCGGCATGAGAGGGACCCGGGGGATGAAATGCCGCATAAAAGACCGGTATAAGCGGGTTGGAGCAGGAGAAACTCTACCATAGAGCCGGTGGCCTCGACAGGCACGATGACGCCGAGCGGACCGGCGGTGGTGGTTCCGCGATGGGGGATTACCCGGTGCTTTCCGTGCCGTCGGCTGAGAGATCCCCACTTTTGTAATAATGCCGACCAACGCCGGCATCTCGTGCAGGAGTACCGAAATACCGCCCCGGCACACATGACTTGTTCTTTTCCGCGGGCCCAAACAGGAGGGCGCATCACCCCAGCAGATCCCAGGGAATGGCCAGCACCTCTTCCGCCAGCCAGCGCACCTCGTCGACCGCGCAGATCAGCGCGCCGGGGGCCACCTGCCGGTGGGGGTGGGCCTGACGGAATGCCTTCAATCCGGAGGCGTGACGGCGCGAGGGGTTGGCGGTGAGCTTGACCTCGATGGGGTGGAGCACGCCGTCGCGTTCGAGGATCAGGTCCACTTCGGCGCCGCCGGCCGAACGCCAATGGGAGAAAAGGGGACGGGTGCCGAGCAGCGCCGTCTGCTTGAACAGCTCGTTGGCCATGGCGGTCTCGAACAGCGCGCCGAACAGGGGGTGTCCGCCAAGGGCGCCGGGCGCGGAGAGGTGGGCATGGTGACACGCCAGCCCGGTGTCGGCGATGTACCCCTTGGGGCGCGAGGAGACCCGCTTGGCGGGATTGCCGGAGAAGGCCGGCAGTTCGAACCACTGAAAGGTGTCACCCATCACCTTCAGCCAGCGCCGGGCGGTCTGCGGGGTCATGCCGATCTCCCGGCCGAGTTGGCTGTAGTTGATCTCCCGGGCGGTCAGCGCGCACATCAGGCGCACGAAGCGGCCGAACTCCTGCCAGTCGTGCACGTCGCCGGCCAGCCGTGCGTCGCGCTCCACATAGGTGCGGTGGTAACCGGTCCAGAAATCGGGCACCAGGGCGGTGTCGATGGTGGTGGCCCGCGGCAGCGTTCCGCGCCAGAGCCACTCCTGGAGTGTCCCTCCATAGCGTTGCGCCCCCCGGCTCCAGGCGGGGAATCCGTCGGGATCGTCCAGCCAGCGGACGATCCAGCCGTCGCGGCTCCCGCCGAGCTCCTGTAGCGAAAAGCCCTGGAGATCGAGGAAGGCGGCCCGGCCGGCCAGGCTCTCGGCCATCGAGCGGAGGACCTGCCACTGTTGGGAGCTGGTCAGCAGATATTGGCCGGCGGCGCCTTCGGCGCGGTCGACCCGGCGTTTGATCGCCGTTGCCACCTCCGGTGCGTACTGGATTTCGTCGAGGATGAGCGGCGGCGGATGGTTTTTCAGGAACAGGTCGGGCTCGCCACGGGCGTTTTCCAGGTCCTGAGTGGCGTCGAAGACCACGTAGTCCAGGTCGGGAAAGAGGTGACGCAGCAGGGTCGTCTTGCCTACTTGCCGGGCCCCGCTCACCACCACCACGGGAAAGGCGTCGGTCAGTCGGCGGAGGCGGTCGGAAAGGAGACGGTGGCGGTACATGTCTGTAATAATGATGATGGCATCATCAATTTGCAAGGTAATTGGCCGCGTCTTCGCTCTGGATTCGGGCGACTCGGTCTCCTTCACCCGTCCGCGCGGTATGCCCCGGACGGGCAAGTACTCGGACGGCGGATGCCGGTGTTTATGTCGTGCCTTCGTTTGCGTCGGCGAAGTATCGCCGACCTACCGGGGAAGGGCGCCCGGGAGTCTCTGAACGGTCGGTTCAATCTGCGGAAATCTGCGTTGATCTGCGGTTGGTTCTCTGTGATGGAGCGAGTAGTTACGCTCCCGCTACGTTATAATGCGCGGCTTTTACGGCCCGGTAACCGCCCCCCCCTTATGGAACAGATCCGCAACTTCTCGATCATCGCCCACATCGACCACGGCAAGTCGACCATTGCCGACCGCTTCATCCAGGTCTGCGGTGGCCTCAGCGACCGCGAGATGCAGGCCCAGGTGCTCGACTCCATGGACCTGGAACGCGAGCGGGGGATCACCATCAAGGCGCAGGCGGTAACCCTCGACTACCACTCCCGCGACGGCAAGACCTACCAGCTCAATTTCATCGACACCCCCGGCCACGTCGACTTCTCCTATGAGGTCTCCCGCTCGCTCGCCGCCTGCGAGGGGGCGCTGCTGGTGGTCGATGCCGCCCAGGGCGTCGAGGCGCAGAGCGTGGCCAACTGCTACACCGCCATCGACCTCGGCCTGGAGGTGGTGCCGGTGCTCAACAAGATCGATCTGCCGGCGGCCGACCCGATCCGCGTCGCCACCGAGATCGAGGAGATCATCGGCATCGACGCCACCGACGCGGTGCGCACCTCGGCGAAGACCGGCTTGGGCATCGAAGACCTGTTGGAGGAGCTGGTCCAGCGCATTCCCGCCCCGCAGGGGGTCGAGGACGGACCGCTGCAGGCGCTGATCGTCGACTCCTGGTTCGACTCCTACGTCGGCGTGGTCTCCCTGGTGCGCGTGGTCAACGGGGAACTCTCCGCCAAGAAGAAGATCAAAATCATGTCCACCGGCCGCAGCTACCAGGCGGAGCAGGTGGGCGTCTTCACCCCCAAGCGCACGCCGACCGGGGTGTTGCGGACCGGTGAGGTGGGCTTCGTCATCGCCGGCATCAAGGAGATCGACGGCGCCCCGGTGGGCGACACCATCACCCTGGAACAGAATCCGGCATCGAAGCCGCTGCCCGGTTTCCAGCAGGTGCAGCCGCGGGTCTTCGCCGGGCTCTACCCGATCAGCTCCGACGACTACGAGAATTTCCGCGATGCGCTCTCCAAGCTGCGCCTCAACGACTCGGCGCTGCACTACGAACCGGAGACCTCCCAGGCCCTCGGTTTCGGCTTCCGCTGCGGCTTCCTCGGCATGCTGCACATGGAGATCATCCAGGAGCGGCTGGAGCGCGAGTACGACCTGGACCTGATCACCACCGCGCCGACGGTGGTCTATCAGGTGGAGAACACCAAAGGGGAGGTGGTGGACATCTCTAACCCGGCGGAACTGCCGGCGACCAACTACATCCAGGAGATCCGCGAGCCGATCATCCTCGCCAACATCCTGGTGCCGCAGGATTACCTGGGGGCGGTGATCAACCTCTGCATCGAGAAGCGCGGGGTGCAGAAGAACATGCAGTACCTGGGCAATCAGGTCTCGCTCAACTACGAGATGCCGCTCTCCGAGGTGGTGCTCGACTTCTTCGACCGGTTGAAGTCGGTGTCGCGGGGCTACGCCTCCTTCGACTACGACTTCGTCCGCTTCCAGGCGGCGCCGCTGGTCAGGGTGGACATCCTGATCAACGGCGAGAAGGTGGATGCCCTGGCGGTGATTGTCCATCATGACTTCGCCCAAAGCCGCGGCCGCGAGCTGGCCGAGCGGATGAAGGAGATCATCCCGCGGCAGATGTTCGAGGTGGCGATCCAGGCGGCCATCGGCAGCCACGTCATCGCCCGCACCACGGTCAAGGCGCTGCGCAAGAACGTGCTGGCCAAATGCTACGGCGGCGACATCACCCGCAAGAAGAAGCTGCTGGAGAAGCAGAAGGCGGGCAAGAAGCGGATGAAGACGGTGGGCCGGGTGGAGATCCCCCAGGAGGCCTTCCTCGCCGTGCTCAAGGTGGGCGACAGCAAGTAGTGAAGATGATTGGCCACGGAGCCACGGAGGGCACGGGGAACGGAGTTCTCGATCGGTTGCTCCGTGCCCTCCGTGGCTCCGTGGCAAATGGAACCAACGTTGAGATGAGTTTATGAATTTTGATTTTCCGACCATATTGACCTTCGCGGTGGGGATCTCCGGCGCGATCTGGGCCTTCGACGCCGCGCTCCTGGCGCCGCGGCGCCGGCTGGCCGCCGCGCGCGCCGCCGAGGGGGCGGGTGAGGGAAGTGCCGCCCCGGTGACGGTCTCCGAGCCGCTGCTGGTGGAGTACGCCCGCTCCTTCTTCCCGGTGCTGCTGGCGGTGCTGGTGTTGCGCTCCTTCCTGGTGGAGCCGTTCCGTATCCCCTCCGGGTCGATGATGCCGACCCTCTTCTCCGGCGACTTCATCCTGGTCAACAAGTTCACCTACGGCATCCGCCTGCCGGTGATCAACAAGAAGATCATCGACCTGGGCGACCCGCAGCGCGGCGACGTGGTGGTATTCCGCTATCCGCGCGACCCCTCCACCGACTACATCAAGCGGGTGGTCGGTCTCCCCGGCGACCGGGTCAGCTACTACAACAAGACGGTCTTCATCAACGGCACCCCGGCCGAGCAGCAGTACCTGGGCCCTTACGTCGGCCCGCTGGACGATGCGGAGATGCAGGGCGCGGTGCGCATCCAGGAGAACCTCACCGGGGTCGAGCACCAACTGCTGATCCGCCCCCAGGCGTTCAGCGTCGAGGGGGAGTTCGTGGTCCCCGAGGGGAGCTACTTCGTGATGGGCGACAACCGCGACAACAGCAACGACAGCCGTTACTGGGGGGTGGTCCCCGACGAAAACCTGGTGGGGCGGGCGTTCCTGATCTGGTTCCACTGGGGCGAGTGGGGGCGGATCGGTGATACCATCCACTAATCAAGTATTTCGAGAGCCAAATATTTCGAGAGGAGCAGTGGATATGCGGATGCCTCACAAGCAGCGCGGAATGGGTCTCTCCGGTTGGATGATGATGCTCGTCCTGATCGGCTTCTTCACCCTGCTCGGCCTGAAGATCGGCCCGCTCTACATGGAGTGGGGGAAGGTCACCACCTCGCTCGACGGGCTGGCCCAGGAGCTTTCGACCAAGATGGAGACCAAGGCCAAGATCACCGACCTGCTGCAGCGCCGCCTCGACGTCAACAGCGTCGAGCACGTCAACCTCAAGGAGCACCTGACGCTCAAGCGGGTGAAGGGTGGCCAGATGGAGATCACCATCGCCTACGAGGCGCGCGTGCCGCTGTTCAAGAACCTCAGTGCGGTGGCCGATTTCAGCAAGACCGTGACCGTGGGGCCCGGTAATTGAGCGATGACTTCGGGCGGTTGGCCGAGCGGCTCGGCTACCGTTTCAACGACCCCGAGCGGCTGCGGGTCGCCCTGACCCACTGCAGCTTCGGCGCGGCGAACAACGAGCGTCTGGAGTTCCTCGGCGATGGGGCGGTCAACTTCGTCATCGCTTCGGCCCTCTTCCAGCGTTTCCCCGAGGCCCCGGAAGGGACCCTGAGCCGGTTGCGCGCCTCCCTGGTGAAGGGCGAGACCCTGGCGGAGATCGCCGCCGGACTGAAGCTGGGCGACTATCTGCGGCTCGGCTCCGGTGAGCTGAAGAGCGGCGGCTTCCGCCGTGCCTCGATCCTCGCCGACGCCATGGAGGCGGTGTTCGGCGCGGTCTACCTGGACGGCGGCTTCGAGGCTGTACGAGGCCTGATCCTCGCCCTCTACGAGGAACGGCTGGGGCGGGTCAACGCCGAGCGCGAGCTGAAGGACCCGAAGACCCGCTTGCAGGAGTGGCTGCAGGGTCGGCGCCTGGAGCTGCCGCGCTACGAGGTGATCGACGTGATCGGCGCCGCCCACGACCAGACCTTCCACGTCCGCTGTCTGGTCAACGAGCTGCCGGCCCCCACCGAGGGGAAAGCCAACAGCCGTCGGCGCGCCGAACAGAAGGCCGCCGACAAGGCCCTCGCCCAGCTCACCGCCTCCTGAAGAGAAGATGAGTCCGCAAATGAACGCGAATGAACGCAAATCTGGAATTGCGTCCGCTTCGCGGACGGCATCATCGCCTCGCCCATGATCTTTTCCTATCTCTTTCATTCGCGTTTATTTGCGTTCATTTGCGGACCCTCTTCTTCTTAAATCATGACCAACCAACCTCACAAGTGTGGCTACGTGGCGCTGCTCGGGCGGCCCAACGTCGGCAAATCGACGCTGCTCAACCGGATCCTCGGCCAGAAGATCAGTATCACCTCCCGCCGCCCCCAGACCACCCGCCATCGCATCCTCGGTATCCGTACCGGCGACGGCTTCCAGGCGGTCTACCTGGACACCCCCGGCGTCCACCAGGGCGGCAAGAAGGCGATGAACCGCTACATGAACCGCGCTGCCACCACCTCCATCGAGGAGGCCGACGTGATCATCTTCCTGGTCGACGGCATGCGGTGGACCGAGGAGGACCAACTGGTGGTGGAGCGGCTGGCGGAGACCGACAAGCCGGTGATTCTGGCGGTCAACAAGGTGGACAAGGTGAAGGAGAAGGGGGCGTTGCTGCCCCATCTCCAGGAGCTGGCCACGCGGCGCGAGTTCGCCGACGTGATCCCGCTGTCGGCGCGCGACGGCACCAACCTGGAGGCGCTGGAGGAGAAGGTGGCCGCACTGCTGCCGGAGAGCGAGCCGTTCTACCCCGAGGATCAGGTAACCGATCGCTCGCTGCGCTTCCTCGCCGCCGAACTGATCCGCGAGAAGCTCACCCGCAAGCTGGGTCAGGAGCTGCCCTATGCGCTCACCGTGGAGATCGAGCAGTTCAAGGAGGAGGGGAAGCTCACCCGCATCGCCGCGGTGATCCTGGTGGACCGCCCCGGCCAGAAGGCGATCGTCATTGGCAAGGGGGGCGCCACCCTCAAGGCGGTGGGCCAGGAGGCGCGGCTCGACATGGAGAAGAACTTCGAGCGCAAGATCTTCCTCCAGCTATGGGTCAAGGTGCGCGAGGGATGGGCCGACGACGAGCGCGCCCTGCAGAGCCTCGGCTATACCGACCACTGAGCGTTGTGAACATCCAACGCAAAGGCGCAGCGGCGCAAAGATCGCAAAGAATGGTTTTTCATCTTTGCGTTCTTCGCGTCTTTGCGCCTTCGCGTTGAAATCTCTCGCGCAATGACCCAGCGGGTCGCGTTGCAGCCGGGCTACGTCCTGCACCACCGGCCCTACCGGGACACCAGCCTGTTGCTGGAGGTGTTCAGCCGGGAGTTCGGGCGGGTCGGCCTGGTGGCGCGCGGCGCGCGTAGTGGGCGCTCCCGTCTGGCGGCGCTGTTGCAGCCGTTTCGGCCGCTGCTCCTCTCGTGGAGCGCCAAGGGCGAGCTGGGGACGCTCACCGCTGCCGAGGCGGATGGGGTGGTCGCCGCCCCCGAGGGAGCGGCGCTGATCAGCGGTTTCTATCTCAACGAGCTGCTGATCCGCCTGGTGGGGCGCAATGATCCCATGGAGCGGCTCTACGGACAGTACACCTTGGCCCTCCATCGGTTGGCGCTGGGGGAGGGGGAGGCGGCGCTGCGGCTGTTCGAGGCGGAGCTGCTGCAGGAGGTCGGCTACGGCCTGATCCTCGACCACGACGGCGTCGGCGAGCCGATCGTGGCGGAGCGGCGCTACTGCTACTCGCTGGAATCCGGTCCGGTGGCCGTCGAAGCGGTGAGTGACGATCTGCCCGGTCCACGCCTCCATGGTGCCACCCTGACCGGCTTGGCGAACGGAGAGCTGGATACCAGGGGATTGACGGAGGCGAAGCGCTTGATGCGCGTGGCCCTCGCCCCGCATCTCGGCGACCGTCCGTTGAAGAGCCGCGAGCTTTTTCTGTCGATGTATGGGAACGGGAAAGCGAGAACATCCAACGCAAAGGCGCAAAGACGCTAAGTGCAATTCCCGCTTTGCGTCCTTAGCGTCTTTGCGCCTTTGCGTTAAATTCTTCAATTTCACTTGTTAGGGCAGGCAGGAACCATGGACAACGGCGTTCTTCTCGGTGTGAACATCGATCACGTAGCGACCCTGCGCCAGGCGCGCGGCACCCGCTATCCCGACCCGGTGCAGGCGGCGATCCTCGCCGAGCAGGCGGGGGCGGACGGCATCACCCTCCACCTGCGGGAGGATCGACGTCACATCCAGGAGCGGGACGTATCGATGCTGCGCGATATCCTGCAGACCCGCATGAATCTGGAGATGGCGGTGACCGAAGAGATGCTCGCCATCGCCGAGCGGGTGCGGCCGGAGGATTGCTGTCTGGTGCCGGAGCGGCGCGAGGAGTTGACCACCGAGGGGGGGCTCGACGTGGTCGGCCAGGAGGCGAAGATGGGGGAGGCGTGTGCCCGCCTCGCCGCCGCCGGGGTACGGGTCTCGCTGTTCATCGACGCCGACCCGCGCCAGTTGGAGGCCGCCGCCCGGGTCGGCGCCCCGGCGGTGGAGATCCACACCGGCCGCTATGCCGACGCCGAGGGGCGGGAGGCGCGGGAGGCGGAGTTCCGGCGGATCGTCGAGGGGGTCGCCAAGGGCGTGGAGCTGGGTCTCCAGGTCAATGCCGGCCACGGCCTCAATTACCACAACGTCACCCCGGTCGCGGCGCTGGCGCCGATCCGCGAACTGAACATCGGCCACGCGATCATCGCCCGCGCGCTGTTCACCGGGCTGGAGGAGGCGGTGCGCGAGATGAAGCGGCTGATGGTGGACGCGCGCCGGTGATCGTCGGCATCGGCGTCGATCTGGTGCGTGTCGAGCGGCTGAAGCGTTCGTTGGAGCGCTTCGGCGAACGTTTCGCCAAAAAGGTGTTGGGGGCCGACGAGTTGGAGGGGTTCCGCCGCGCACCGCGCCAGGCCCATTTCCTGGCCAAGCGCTTCGCTGCCAAGGAGGCGGTGGCGAAGGCCTTCGGCACCGGCTTCCGCGACGGCCTCACCCTGCCCCAGATCCAGGTGGAGAACGACCCCCTCGGCCGTCCGCTATTGAGCTTCAGCGGTCGCGCCGCGCAGCTGATCGCGGAGCGCGGGGTCACCGCCGCCCACCTCAGCCTCTCCGACGAGGAGGAGCACGCCATCGCTTATGTCATTCTTGAGCAGACGGCGTCAGCCATATAAGGGGAGACTGTTGAGAATGCCTGTGGGGAGGTAGTAGTTACCGATAGACCCCGGTCATCACTCGTCCTACCCACACCACCTCTCCCAAAATCTTGGGTATCCCCTTGTCATCAAGTTTGAACAGCTGATCCATGTTCGGGTTGTGGTCCACTTTGAGTAGGCAACATCCGCCATCTTCACTCAACAGTGCCCTTCGGACGTCTACCACTTTTTCCTGCGCGAAGGCGAATACATATAGGACGCCATTGCGGAGGGTGGTGGCACTTCGGTCAACCAGCATCCAGTCTCCTTTGCATAGGGTAGGGGCCATATTGTCGTTGGGGGTAATGATGATTTCGAGCGTTCTCTCTCGATGGAGAGATAGACGATCGATCCATTCTCGATGAAAGGAGAAGGGGCTCTCTTCGGGGAACTCATGCCCCACGTTTTTTCCAAAATTGGTGAACTGTTCCAAGTTCAACATGGGGATTGGAACGTATTCTTTCGGTGACACCGTGCCGATAGCGAGGTGTTCCGCACCGGTTGCGAGATATTCGATCGATACACGCCCTACCTCGGATATCGATATCAAATTCTTTCGGCCTGGATCGCTTGTTCCAGCCAGATATTTCCTCAATATGCTGTCGGAAATTCCCGCTTCTATCGCGAACTGCCGAAGACTCTTTCCACTGTTCTTTACAACCTTGCTCAATCTTCGGGGAAAACCGTCATCGATGGAGTGGGGAATCGAAGGCTGGCTGTTCACTTCGATGACGACAGCGCTTTCATGATCATTGACCGATCGTTCGTTTCCCATAACAACATCCTGTTTTTATTAAGTAACGGCCAGTATCTGTTAGCCACTTTGCCGCCGATTCGCCCGTTAGTTATTTTGTCGAGACGGCGCGTTAGTCTTGTTGTCGTCGTCGCGCGCTATTGTGCGCGGCGTTTTGTATGAAAGTGCGCAGTGTAGCGAGGGGTAGGGGTGCGCGCTATACTTCTGTTCGGTCGGTAGGAAAGTGCGCATGTCGATTAAATTTTCTTATCACTCGCGCACCTCAAATTCTTCTGTAAATCAGTTGCTTGCGCTCTGCGGAAGACTGGACTATTAAACTGAGGATTCGATATGGCGACCCCTGCCAAGAAGATGGAAGCGAAGCTCAAAGAGCTACTTGCGGAAGAGTGGAAATCCATAATGCGTGCGAAGGCAAACGCCGCCACGCGAGGGGGAGATTTCGTTTCGAATACACCCGATTTTGAGGGGGTCTCTTTTTCCTCTGATGAGCTGGATAAGGCTGCCGTTGCGCACGCGAGGGATGAGGGAGAGGCGACTTTTGATGCCTTTGGATTGAATGGCTCTACTCAAGAAAATAGAGAAAAGAAACAAGGGGATGCGGATGATATCTCGAAATATTCGAGGAAGGGGGGTGCTGCAAAGACTTCTTGATTCGGACGATCTGGATGTATCCTCATCCGCTTATTACGAGTTCATCGAAAAGCTCCAGTACTGGTCTCCGTTCCAACGACGAATCGCCACTCTCGCCTCTTCGGGGCGACTGTATTGGGGAGACTGCTTCGATCCCCTGCGACTGGCCCAGTCTCTTGAACACTTCCACGAATTGATGAAGCCGGCGTCCCCTGGTGCTCCCGACAACGGGCTTTCCAACGGCTATGTCCTCGGTGGTCGTTTCATTTCGGCGTGGTGTAGACACCTTCCTTTACAGAAGCCCGCTCAAGTTCGCGACGACATCTTGTTCTCGGTTCAGGGAAATGTGGCATCCGGATACTTCTTGGGCAGCATGTTGGTTCGAGCTGCTCATGGAGGAAAATGGAATGTGCGCTCACCCAAACTACGCATGAGGTTTGCTCGTAAGTTGACAAGCAATCCGCAAATGGCGCCGGAGGATATCGCGAACTGGTTGGCGCAGCTTGAGAAGGACTAGCCGTTTTCCGTCAGCAGCCCCTCGATCACCAGGTCGAGATCGGCGACGCGGTGGTCGATGCCGCTGAGCTGATCGCTGAGGACGGCGCGCTCCACCTGTTTCGCCGCTTCGCGCAGCACCGGCTGCTGGCAGTAGGCGGCGGCGCCGCTGATCTTGTGGCAGTGGAAGCGCAGGGTGTCCCACTCGCGGTCGCTCAGCGCCTGCTGGATCAGGCGCCGCTGCTCCGGCAGCTCGGCGAGCAGCATCCCGGTCAATTCGTCGTTCAACGCCTTGCGTCTCGGTGAGGTATCGTCGCCGTTCCCGGTGGCGCCGCCCAATCGGCGGCCGGACCAATGGGTGATCAACTCCCACAGCCGCGATTCGTCGATCGGCTTGGTCAGGCAGTCGTCCAGCCCGGAGGCGAGTACCCGCTCCCGCTCGTCGGGCAGGGCCAGGGCGGTGACCGCCATGATCGGCGTATGTCGCGTCTCCCCCTCCCGTCGGCGGATCCGTTCGGTGGCCTCGATGCCGCTCATCTCCGGCATGTGGATGTCCATCAGGATGATGTCGTAGCGGTGGCGCGCCGAGATCTCCACCGCCTCGGCACCGTCGGCGGCCTCGTCCACCTCGACCCCCTTCTCCTGCATCAATGCCACCAGCAGCTTGCGGTTGACCACGTTGTCGTCGACCACCAGCACGTGGAGATCGAGCTGCGGCGGGGCGGCCGGCAGCGCCTCCGGTTCGGTGGCGGGCTCGTCGCGCCGGAACAGGGCGGCAAGTTCGCCGTATAGGGTCTCGCGGGTGATGTGTTTCGGCAGCGAACAGATCGCCCCCGCCTCCAGCATCCGCTGGTGCCAGCGGCCGTCGACGCTGTTGGCGAGGACCACGATGGGGGGGGCGGCGGCGGTGGTGTCGGGACGCCAGAAGTGGTGCTTGATCACCTCCTTCTGCTCCTCCCGGGAGAGGCCCAGTACCACCAGCTCGAACTCCTCGGCCCGTTTCCATAGACGGTAGAGGTCCGACTTCTGCTCCGCCTCCTCGACGATCATCCCCATCTCCAGCAGCCGGTGACGCAGCGCCAGGCGGGAGATCGGCAGGGCGTCGTAGAGCAGCGCGCGGCAGCCGAAGAGGGTGGGGTGGTGGCGACCGAACTCCTCGCTCGCCGCGCCGCGCCGGCAGCCCATGGTGAACCAGAAGGTGGAACCCTGCCCCTCATCGCTCTCCACCCCGATCTCGCCGCCCATCAGCTGCGCCAGCCGGCGGCTGATCGCCAGCCCCAGGCCGGTGCCGCCGAACTGGCGGGTGGCGGAGCTGTCCACCTGGGAGAAGGCGCCGAACAGCCGCTGCTGGTCGCTGCGGCTGATGCCGATACCGGTGTCGGTGACGGTGAAGCGCAGCAGCAGCTCCTCCTCCTCGTCGAGCCCCTCCTCGAGCATCACCCGGATCACCACATGGCCGGTGATGGTGAACTTGATCGCGTTGCCGAGCAGGTTGATGAGGATCTGCTTCGCCCGCAGGCCGTCGCCGATCAACTCCTCGGGGACGTCGGAATAGATCATCAGCGCCACGTTGAGCCCCTTGTCGTAAGCGGTGGGGGCGAGCAGCGAGAGGGCGTCCTCGAGCACCTGACGCAGGTTGAAGGGGACCTCGTCGATCGACATCTTGCCCGATTCGATGCGCGAGAAGTCGAGGATGTCGTTGATGATCATCAGCAGGCTGGAGGCGGATTTACGGATGGTCTCCAGGTGGTCGCGCTGCTCCTTGTCGAGGTCGGTCTTCAGCAGCAGGTTGGTGAAACCGATGATGCCGTTCATCGGCGTGCGGATCTCGTGGCTCATGTTGGCGAGGAATTCGCTCTTCGCCTGGCTCGCCGCCTCGGCGCTCTCCTTGGCCGCACGCAGGGCGATCTCGGTGTTGCGCCGCTCCACCTCGGCACCGGCGCGGGCGGCGAAGATGCGTGCGATGGCGGTGGCCCGCTCCTCACTTTCGATCGGCTTGCCGGCGAGGATCGCCAGGTGGCCGATGCTCTCCTCGCGGGCGTTGTAGAGGGGGATGCCGAGATAGCTCTCCACCTTCAGCTCACGCAACACCTCCTCTTCCTGGTGCTCGCCGAGGCCGTGGGTGCGCAGGCAGGGCTGGCGGGTGTAGCGGTCGCCGCAGCACTGCTTGGCCACCGCCACCAACTGCTCCGCCGGGGCGTTGCCCCAGTGGGCGAGGATGCGCAGCCCGCTGGGGGCCTCGGGGTCGAACTCGCCGATGAAGACGTGGTCGGCGTTGAGGGTGGTGGCGAGGTGGTGGACCAGGGAGAGAAGGAAGTCGTCGCCGGTCTTCGAGGCGGTCCCCTCGGCCACCCAGCGCAGGGCGTCGGCCATGCGCCGCTGTTCGGTGATGTCGCGGAAGCTCCAGACCCGTCCGGAGAAGAGGCCGCCGAGGGCGTAGGGGATGGTGAACAGCTCCAGCAGGCGGCCGTCACGGAACTCCAGCACCTCGGTGATCTTGGCGTCGGGCTCTTCGGCGAGCCGTTCGGTCAGGGCGAGGAAGGCCTGATGATCGATCAGCCGGCCGGCCAGGTAGGAGAGCAGGGTAGCGGCATCGTTGCGCGCCGCGTCGCTGGAGCCGACCCCCCACATCTCCAGGAAGCGCTGGTTGAAGTTGACCACGCGGCCGTCGACGTTGACCACCAGTACCCCCTCGGCGCTCGACTCCAGGGTGGCGCGGAGCACCGTGTTGGAGTCGTCGAGCTGTTCGATGGTGGTGCTCAGCATGTTGGTCGATTCGGCGACCCGCCGCTCCATCGCTTCGCGGCTCTCCTCCAGGGTGGTGGCCATCCGGTTGTAGCCGCGATAGAGCTCGCCCAGCTCGTCACGGCGCCCCTCCGGCAGGCGCAGGTTGAGCTCGCCGGCCTGGAGCTGATGGAAGGCGTGGCCCAGCTCGCGAATCGGGTGGCGGATGGCGCGGCGCAGCCACTCGGCGGCGAATCCCGCCAGCAGCAGCGAGAGCAGGGCGCTCGCCGCCAGGTGGTCGATGATCTGCTCCTGCTCCTGGCGGAGGCCGATCCGCGAGAGGGTGACGGTCACCTCCGCACGCGGCGGTCGACCGTCGCCGAAGGGGAGGTGCAGGATCAGTTCGCTTTGTGGACCGGTCAGCCAGCGGTAGCTCGGATGCCGTGGCCTGGCGGCGGGGGTGGAGGGGTTGGCGACCGCGAGTTGCTCGTGTCCCTGGCCGTCGACCAGTCGCAGGGCGATGACTTGCCGGTCCAGCAGTTGACGTGCCACCAGGGCGAGCCGCTCGCCGTCGACCTCCTCGCCGAGGGCGAAGTGGGCGAGGCGCCGGGCCTGCTGCCGGCCGTGGTCGACCAGACGCGCCTCCAGGTCTTCGATCCGCTGGCCGACGGTGAGCTGGAACAGGATGGCAACGGCCGCCAGCACCGGCAGCAGAATGGCGAGGAAGATGCGGGTCTTGATGGCGATCCGTCCCAAAATGCGGTCGATCCTTCGATTCCTTCGACGCCCCCCCTTCCCGGGGGGAGGCTAGTCGTCCGTCAATGAAGTATTGACAGACGACTAGTGGCGGTTGGCGCTCCCGCCAGGTTGGCGCGGGATGCCGAACGGCCGAGTTTACCTCAAGGAAAATCCACGGCGAAGGGGGGAAGGATCCCCGTTCGATTGCTATCATCGGCACACCTTCAGCCCCCTCGGAGCCCGTCGCCCATGGATTTTCCCACCATCGAATCGTTTGTCGGCAACACGCCGTTGGTCCGTCTGCAGCGCCTCGCCACGGGGCTCCCCTCCACGGTGCTGGTGAAGCTGGAGGGCAACAATCCCGCCGGCTCGGTGAAGGACCGTCCGGCGCTGAGCATGATCCAGCGCGCCGAGGCGCGGGGCGAGATCCAGCCCGGAGACACCCTGATCGAGGCGACCAGCGGCAATACCGGCATTGCCCTGGCGATGGCCGCGGCGATCAAGGGCTACCGGATGATCCTGACCATGCCGGAGAACATGAGCGTCGAGCGGCGCGCCTCGATGGCCGCCTACGGCGCGGAGCTGGTGCTGGTGAGCAAGGAGGAGGGGATGGAGGGCGCGCGCGACCTGGCCGACCGGATGCAGGCGGAGGGGAAGGGCAAGGTGCTCGACCAGTTCGCCAACTTCGACAACCCCCGGGCCCATTACGAGGGGACCGGTCCGGAGATCTGGCGCGACACCGCCGGCACCGTCACCCACTTCGTCTCCGCCATGGGCACCACCGGCACCATCATGGGTACCTCCCGCTATCTCAAGGAGCAGAGCGCCGCGGTGCAGATCGTCGGCGTACAGCCGGCGGAGGGCTCCTCCATTCCCGGTATCCGCCGTTGGCCGGAGGCCTATCTGCCGAAGATCTTCGAGGCCTCGCGGGTCGACCGCCAGATCGACGTCACCCAGGCCGAGGCGGAGGAGACGGCCCGCCGGTTGGCGGCGGAGGAGGGGATCTTCGCCGGCATCTCCTCGGGCGGCGCGGTGGCCGCCGCGCTGAAGGTGGCCGCCGAGGTGGAAGGGGGGGTGGTGGTGGCGATCATCTGCGACCGTGGCGACCGCTACCTCTCCACCGGCGTGTTCCCCGCCTCATAGATGAAGCGCCGCCTTGCACGGCTGACGGTGATCCCGCTACTCCTACTGGCGTTCGGGGTGACGATGGTGGCAGGGGCAGTGGAGGGGGTGCAGCTCGCCCTGGCGCGGTTGATCGCCCCGTGGGGAACGCTGGAGGGGGTCGATCTTCGCTTGGAAGGGGTCTCCGTCGAGGGTGCCCGCCTTGCGCTCGACGTCGAGCGGATCGTTCTGAACGGCCCCTTGCGCGCGGCCGCCTTCTCCCTGCGCTGTCCCGGCTTCTCCCTGGAGACGGAGCGGATCCGCTGCCCCGCCGGGACGTTGAGCCTCGGTGAGGGTCCGCTCGGCCCGTTGCGCCTGGCGATCTCCTTCGAATTCCAGCCGGCCAGCGGCGGCGGGAGCGTCGCGCTGCGTGGCGAGCGGTTCGCCGGAGGCCGTCTCGACCTGCATCTGGAACGGGACGACGAGCTGCACTGGCGGGCACGGGGAGCGTTGGCGGGGGCGCAGCTGGAACAGCTGATCTCCTCAGCCAAAGGGCTGCGGCCCGAACTGGATGGTTGGGCGGCCCGGGGAGCGGGCGACCTGCGTTTCCGCCTGGCGGGGCGCGGGCCGGTGGTGGAGGCGCTGTCGCTGGATGGGGGAATATCCGCGGCCGCGGTGGAGAGCCCGGATGGCCGGCTGGCGACCGCCGGACTGGAAGCCGCTTTCCAGTTGCACAGCGAACTTCGGAAGGAGGACAGAGAGAGCAGCGGCGAGATCTCCCTCCAACGAGGGGAGCTGTATGCCGACCCCCTCTATTGGCAGGCCGCTGAACGGCCTACCGTGATCGGCTTCGAACTGCTCCAGGGGACCCGGGACGGGGCTGCGCAGATCAACGTGAAGCGCATCACCGTCGACGACCCCGGCACGGTGAAGGGGAGTGGGGAGGGGGTGTTGACGGAGCGGCAAGGGGAGTGGCGGCTTCTCCGGATGGACGCGAACCTGGAGCAGGTCGTGGCCGGTGCCGCCTACCGGCGCTATCTTCAGCCGCTGCTCGGCGGCGGCCAGCCGCCGCTGGAGGTGGAGGGGCGCCTCGCCGGCGCGTTGAGCTGGCGCGGGAGCGGGGGCGTGGCCGACGCGGAGCTGCGCATCGATCACCTCTTCATCGACGACCCCGCCGGGCGGTTCGGGCTCTACGACCTGGATGGAACGCTCGGCTGGAGCGGGAGCGACCGCTCCCGCGACAGCGACCTGACGTGGCAGGGGGGCCACTTCCTCGCCCTCGACCTCGGCGCGAGCGGACTCCACGCACGCAGCCGACAGGGGCGGCTCGCCCTGCGCGAAGCGATGGAGCAGCCGCTGCTGGACGGGCGGCTTCTGGTGGACAGCGTGGAGCTGACCCTCGCGCCGGACGGGGCGGTGGGGTGGGACCTCGACGCCGTGCTCACCCCGGTCTCCATGGGACGACTCAGCGAGGCCCTGGGGTGGCCGCGGATGAACGGCCGGCTCTCCGGGGTGATTCCGCGCCTCGGCTACCACGACGGGGTGATGAGCGTCGGCGGCGACCTGCTGGCCAGGCTCTTCGACGGGGAGGTGCTGATCCGCGGCCTGCGCCTCGAACACCCCTTCGGCCCGCTCTGCCGGGTCGACGCGGAGGTGCAGGCGCACCGCCTCGACCTGGACGAACTGACCCGTACCTTCTCCTTTGGTAGTATCCAAGGCCGCCTCGACGGTGAGGTGACGGGGCTCCGTCTGGTGCAGTGGAAGCCGGTCGCCTTCGACGCCTGGTTCTCCACGCCGAAGGACGACGACAGCCGTCACCGGATCAGCCAAAAGGCGGTGGAAAACCTCTCCAAGGTGGGCGGTGGCGCCATGGGCGGCGCCCTCTCCCGCGGGCTGCTCGGGCTGTTCGAGCAGTTCGGCTACGATCGCATCGGCATCGGTTGCCGGCTGCGGGACGGGGTCTGTCGGATGCGCGGCGTGGCTCCCCATGATGGCGGCTACTATCTGGTGAAGGGGGGGGGGCTGCCGCGCATCGACGTCATCGGTTACGCTCGTGACGTCGACTGGGACGAGCTGATCGCCCGCCTGCGCAGCGTCACCCTGGAAAACCCCGAAATTCGTTAGGTCCAATCCAACTTGTATGGAGCCGAATGAGATGAAAACGATCCGCGTCCTGCCTTTATGGTTCACTACGCTGCTGCTCGGCGCCTGCGTGACCATCAACATCTACTTTCCCGCCGCCGCCGCCGAAAAGGCGGCCGACCGGATCATCGAAGGGGTGTGGGGAGAGAAACCGGCGGGAGCGCCGTCGGGGGGGGAGGAGGGGCAGCCCCAGTCACCGACGCCACCGCGGGACGCACCGTCGCCGCAATCCCGCGACGAGCGCCCGGGGGTGTGGGTCGCCGCCCTGGATTGGCTGATCCCGCCCGCCCGGGCCGCCGAACCGGATCTCAACATCAATACCCCTGCGATCCGCTCACTGCGGGATGCGATGCAGGCGCGCCACCGCCAGCTGGAGCCCCACTACGGCAGTGGTGCGCTGGGGCTGGACCGCCAGGGACTGCTCACCGTGCGCGATCCGGCGGCGGTGGCGCTGCGCCAGCGCAACGAGGTCAAGCAACTGGTCGATCAGGAAAATCAGGACCGCAATCGCCTCTATCGCGAGATCGCCCAGGCCAACGGCCACCCCGAGTGGGAAGCCCGGGTACGAGCCACCTTCGCCGACCGCTGGCGCGTCAACGCCCATTCCGGCTGGTGGTGCCAAGCCTCGGATGGGCGTTGGTACAAGAAATAATCGACTTCAGGTTTGTATGATATGTTCATGGAAAACAAAATAAATATTGAGGAGTAATTATGGCAGCCGGAGACCGGTAAGGGGAGAAACAGAGCATGAGCGCCACCCATCTGGAGGACCTCATTCCGCCCGGGGAGCCTGAGCTGACCCTGATCGAAATTCTGTTGTTGGTGGAGCGGATCGGCGCCGGCGACAAGGAGCTGATCAGGCGCGCCTTTCACGACACCATCCGACTGTTCCATGGCGAATACCCCGGATACCGCGCCAGCAACACCCGCTACCATGATCTCGACCACACCTGCGCGGTGGTCCTCGCCATGGCACGGTTGCTCCATGGCGCCCACTGCGAGGGCGTTCGATGGAGCGACCGCGGCGTCGCTCTGGGGCTGCTTGGCGCGCTGTTCCACGATGTCGGCCTGATCCAGAAGAGCGACGACCTGGAGGGGACCGGGGCCAAATACACCCTTGGCCATGAGCATCGCAGTGTCGAATTTCTCGGCAGCTACCTTGCCGAAGTGGGCATCGGCCAGGACGCCATCGAAGAGGCGGGCCAACTCATCGGCTGTACCATCATGTCCCGCTCCCCGCAGGAGTTCCGTTTCGGCAACGACGAGTTGCGGCTCCTCGGCTTCATGGTTGGCACCGCCGACCTGCTGGCCCAGATGGCCGAACGGACCTATCTGGAGAAACTGCTGCTGCTGTTTCGCGAATTCGAAGAGGCGGAGATCCCCGGTTTCGACAGTGAACTGATTCTGCTGGAGAAGACCGAAGCCTTCTACACCGGGGTGGTCAAGCGGCGCCTGGAAGAGCAACTGGGCGGCGTCTACCGACACATGGTGCCCCATTTCCGAGAGCGCTGGGGCATCCAGGAGGATCTCTACCAGCGGATGATCCGACAGAATCTGGCCTACCTTCATCAGGTACTGGAAGAGGACAAGGCGCTATATCGAGAGCGGCTGCGTCGCGGGGGAATCGTTCAGCAGGTCTGACGACCGAAATCTCTAGGAGCCTGTCGGACTATGGGGGATCGAGCCGCGGGAGGTCAGG
>NZ_BAAHXB010000038.1:0-47823 GCF_054657215.1 Endothiovibrio diazotrophicus | reverse complement strand
CCGGACGGGCGTCTCGACGCCCCAAAACAGGAAGTTATTCTTTCGCGGGCCCTAAGAACAACCGAAACCGACGAGTGGAACGAATATGAAAGTCTTGATCACCGGAACCGCCGGCTTCATCGGTTCCCATCTGGCCATGCGCCTGCTCGCACGTGGCGACGAGGTGGTCGGCGTCGACAACCTCAATGATTACTACGACGTCAATCTAAAACGCACCCGTCTGCGCCGTGTCCAGGAGTGTGGCGAGGGGTTTGTCGACGTGCGCCTCGACATGGCAGACCGCGAGGGGTTGGCCAGGGTGTTCGCGGAGCATAAACCCGACCGTGTGGTCAATCTCGCCGCCCAGGCCGGTGTGCGCTACTCATTGGAAAACCCCGCCTCCTACGTCGACACCAATCTGGTGGGTTTCGCCAACATCCTGGAGAACTGTCGTCACCACCAGGTGGAGCACCTGGTCTACGCCTCCTCCAGTTCGGTCTACGGCGCCAACACCGACATGCCCTTCTCGATCCACGAGAACGTCGACCACCCGCTGTCGCTCTACGCGGCGAGCAAGAAGGCCAATGAGCTGATGGCCCACTCCTATAGCCATCTGTTCCAGTTGCCCACGACCGGCCTGCGTTTCTTCACCGTTTACGGGCCCTGGGGGCGCCCCGACATGGCGCTGTTCCTGTTCACCAAATCGATCCTCGCCGGCGAGCCGATCAATGTCTTCAACTACGGCAAGCACCGCCGCGACTTCACCTATATCGACGATATCGTCGAAGGGGTCGTGCGCACCCTCGACCGGGTCGCTGCCCCCAATCCGGAGTGGGACGGTGCCCACCCCGATCCAGGCAGCAGTTCGGCGCCGTGGCGGGTCTACAACATCGGCAACAACCAGCCGGTGGAGCTGCTCCATTACATCGAAACGCTGGAGAACTGCCTTGGCCGCAAGGCGGAGATGAATCTGCTGCCGTTGCAGGCGGGAGACGTCCCGGATACCTACGCCGACGTGGACGATCTGGTGCGCGACATGGACTATCTGCCGAAGACTACCGTGGAGGAGGGGATTGCCCGCTTCGTCGAGTGGTATCGCGACTATTACCGAGTCTAAAACCCTGGGGGACGGCATGGAGAGCGAAGAGCAACAGTCGGCGGTGGAGCGCTCGGTCACCCTGGCGGATCTGTGGCTGGTGATGGTCCGGCGTCGCCGCTTGGTCGGCGTGGTCTTTCTCGCCACCCTCGCCGCGGCAATGGTTTACCTGATCTCCACGCCGCGTGACTACACCGGGCGGAGCGCGATCAAGGTGGGTACGGTGGACGGCAAACCGATCGAATCTATCGGCGAGGTGCGCTCGCTGCTTGCCGTTATCTGCCCGTCGTGCGAGGTGAGTGTTCCCTCCGAAGATTCCCCCTTCGTCAGCGTGAATCTCCGTTCGCGCTCGCCAGAGTGGATTGAGCGGCGGCTCGGTGCCGCGGTCCAGGGGGTGCTTGAGGCCCACCGGAAGCGGGCTGCTGCGCTGCTTGAGAGCACGCTGCGCCAGCGGGAGGCGGAGGCGCAACGCGAGATCGAAGAGCTCGATCGCAAGATCCACGAGGAGAGGCAGGAGAAGGAGCTGACGGATGCGGAGGTGGCGCAGTTCGACCGATGGGGCGAGGTGATGAAGATGCGACGTGGCCCGCCCGTCGCATGGATGAATTCGCAGCCCTATTCCATGGGGTGGCGCCCTTTCCTTGGTGCCGGCGGGACGGTGGCGGAGAGTCCCGCCGAACATCTGGCGAAGGCGCGGCAGCGTAGCATCGAGCAGGAGGAGAGGATCGCCTCCATGACGGCGCAACGCGAGGCGCTGAGCCGTGAGCAGCACAGTGAGGCGCCCTGGGCGGACGAGGTGGTCGTCGAGCAGAGTTCGCTGATCGTCGCCCCTGACGCCGATATCGCCGTCCGGCCGCGCAACCCCAAACAGCCCATCGTGCTATCGCTGTTGCTCGGGCTGCTGCTTGCGCCGCTGGCCGCATTTGTCGCCGAGTTCAGCGCCAATGTCCGCAATGGTGCCGAGCATTGATCCACCACCTTCTCGGGCGCTTTGCGCGCCCGGGTGATGCCCCGCTGGGGCAACCTATGGAATCGAATCATGAGCGAAATCCTTAAGACCGGCATCCGCAACTCCCGCAATGTGCTGCGCTACATCTACGGTAGTGGTGCGCGAGCCGATCTGGCGGGGATCGTGGAAGCGAGACGCCACGGCGAGGGGGCCTATGCGGTGTTCTTCGTCGACCAGTACTTCGCCGGCAACGGTGATGCGCGCGGCCTCCCCGAGGGGATCGACGCGGTGGGGCCCGACGACGTGGTGATCCATGTCGACACCGCCGACGAGCCCACCACCCGCTACATCGACGAGCTGCGCGACCGCTTGGTGAGCGAGGGGTGCGGCGAGCCCTGCGCGGTGGTCGGCGTCGGTGGCGGCATCACCATGGATGTGGCCAAGGCGGTCTCCAACCTGCTGACCAACGGCGGTTCGGCGAGCGACTACCAGGGGTGGGACCTGGTCAAGCGGCCGGGGATCTACAAGGTGGCCGTGCCGACGCTCTCCGGCACCGGCGCCGAAGCGACCCGTACCTGTGTCATGACCAATCCGGACAACGGTCTCAAATTGGGCATGAACAGCGATTTCACCGTCTACGACCAGATCATCTTCGATCCGGATCTGACCGCCACGGTGCCGCGCAACCAATACTTCTACACCGGCATGGACGCCTACATCCACTGCATCGAGTCACTGGAGGGGGGCTATCGCAACGCGGTCGGCGACGCCTTCTCCGAGGAGACCCTCAAGCTCTGCCGCGAGGTTTTTCTCAGCGACGACATGATGAGCGCCGAGAACCGCGAAAAGATGATGGTCGCCGCCTATCTCGGCGGTTGCGCCATCGCCAACAGCTACGTCGGCGTGGTTCATCCCTTTTCGGCGGGGCTGAGTGTGGTGCTCAAGCTCCACCACGGCGTGGCCAACTGCATCACCATGCGCGCCATGGAGGAGTTCTATCCCGAGCGGTATGGCGAGTTCTGGTCGATGGCGGAGCGCCAGGGGGTGGAGGTCCCCGAGGGGGTCTGTCGTGATCTCACCGATGAACAGTACGACGCCCTTTTCAACTCCACGGTGATCCACGAGAAGCCGTTGACCAACGCCCTCGGCGAGGGGTTTCGCGACATCCTCACCAAGGAGCGGGTGATCGAGATCTTCAAGAGGATGTAGGGCGATGACGTTCAAGATCCCCTTCAGCGGTCGTGCCCACGCCTTCACCGAGGAGGAGATCGCGGTGATGGTGGAGGCGGCCCGCGAAGCGGTGCCGCTTACCCAGGGGCGCTATCTCCAGGCCTTCGAAACGGCCTTCCGCGGCTACGCTGGCGTGGAGCACGCCTTTGCGCTCTGCAATGCCACCGCCGCGCTCGAGATCGCCGCGCAGCTGTGCCGTTTTCAACCGGGCGACGAGGTCATCATCCCGTCGCACACCTTCACCGCTTCCGCCTACCCCTTCGCCAAGAAGGGGGCGAAACTGGTGTGGTCCGACATCGACCCTGCCACCCGGGTGGTCACCGCCGAGGGCATCGCCGCCTGCATCACCCCGCGCACCAAGGCGATCGTGGTGGTCCATCTCTACGGTTTCGGCGCCGACATGCCGGCGATCATGGCGCTGGCCGAGGTCCACGGCCTGTTGGTGATCGAGGATACCGCCCAGGCCCTCGGCGTGGAGATCGATGGTCGCCGGGCGGGGAGCTTCGGCCACTTCGGCGTCTTCTCCTTCCACTCCCACAAGAACATCACCACCCTCGGCGAGGGGGGGATGTTGGCGGTGCGCGACCCCGCGGTGGCGGCGATCGTGCCGATGCTGCGTCACAACGGTCACTGCGCCTTCCCCGGCGAGCGCGACGACTACTGGGTTCCCGCCATGGGCAACGTCGACCTGCCGGAGCTGGACGGCGAACCGCTGATGCCCAACAACTACTGTCTCGGCGAAGTGGAGTGTGCCGTCGGCGCCAAGCTGCTCGAGCGCAGCGATGCCATGAACGCGGAGAAGCGGGATCGGGCGTTGCGCGTGATCGACGCCCTCGCCGGCTATCCGGAGCTCGCCTTCCACCGCGTCGACGACGCGCGCCACAACTACCACCTGCTGGTGGCCCGCGTGGGCAACGGCTGGCGCGACCGCTTTATCCGCACCATGGCCCGCGAGCACGGTATCCAGTGCGTGGTGCAGTACTACCCGCTGAACCGCTATCCCCTCTACCGCAAGCTCGGCTTTGGCGAGGCGGCGTGTCCCCACGCCGATGACTTCTTCGACAACATGGTCTCTCTCCCCTTCCACCATGCCCTCGCCGACGATCAGCTGGCGGTGGTGGTGGAGGCTGCGGGCCGTACCATCGAGGCCCTGCGGGCGGAGGGATGAGCGTGACCGGTTACCACAAATATGTCTTCGATACCGCGCGGCGCAGCTTCGTCGGCGAGTTCGAGGAGATGTATCGCCACGAGGGGAGTGACGGCTTCGACTCCTGGCACCAGGAGGATAGCCGTCAGCTCAACCGCAAGGTGGCGCTGGCGCTGCTCGAGGAGTGGAACTTCGGACGGGTGGTCGACATCGGCGTCGGCAAGGGGGCGCTGACCCACCGCCTGAAGCGGCGCAACAACGTGGTGGCGGGGCTCGACATCTCACCCACCGCCATCGAGGTGGCGCGTTCGCGCTATCCCGACATCGATTTCGCGGCGCTCGACGTCAATGACCTGGAGGCCGTCGAGGCGTATCTGCGCGAACGTCACGAGACGTGGGGCGGCATCGATCTGGTCTTCACCAGCGAATGCCTCTCCTACCTGAGCAATTGGCGGGAGCTGTTGGCGCTGCTGTCGCGTTACAGCCGCTACCTGATGGTTTTCCTCTATCTGCCGGAGGATCCGATCGGCTTTGTCAAGTCGGAGGCGGAACTGCTGGCGGCGGTCGCCGATCATTTCGTTCCGCTCGAGGAGGTCTCGCTGCGTCGCTCCCGTTTCACCGTGGTGTTCGGCGAGTCGCGGGAAGGGTGATGGCCGGAGAGATCCCGTCGCGCGTCGCCGTGCTCATCCCGGCGGTGAAGAAAAGTGTCGCCTTCCCCGACGATTTGGTGAAGAAGCTCGCTGGGACGGCGTTGATCCAGCGCGCGATCGACAAGGCGGTGGAGAGCTTTTCCGCCGACGCCGTCCAGGTGGCCACCGACTCCGAGGAGATTCGTCTCATCTGCGAACGTGCCGGGGTCGGCTGTCACTACGAAGCGACCCTGCGCCTCGACGAGGAGGCGTACCTGGAGAGCCTGGCACCGGCCCTGCGCCGGCTGGCGGAGCACTGGGAACACCTGCTGGTGCTCTCTCCCTACGTGCCGCTGATCGGGGTCGGACAGCTGCGTGACGCCTACCGCCACTTCATCGAGGTGGGGGCGGAGCTGCTGGTTCCGGTCTCCCGTGCCTGGCAGCGGCTCTATTCGCCGTGGCGGCGGCCGCTCGCCCGGGTGATGCATGAGGGGGCCGCTCAGGAGCTGGTCAGCGAGTCCCACGCCTTCACCATTCTCGCCCGCTCGCTGCTGGAGGGGGACGGCGGGCGCGAGGTGCTGCCAGTGGCCTATCCGGTGGAGGGGCGTCTGCTGGAGATCCGCAGCTACGAGGATTGGTGGATCTGCGAGAAGCTGCTCAACCGCCGCCGCATCGTCTTCCGGGTGATCGGCAACCGTGCGGTGGGGATGGGCCACATCTATCGCTGCCTGGCGCTGGCCCACGAGATCAGCGACCACGAGATCCGTTTCGTCTGCGACTCCGGTAGCGGGGTGGTGGCCAACAAGCTGGCCGGCTACGACTATTGGCTGGGTGTCTATCCGCCCGAGGGGATCGACCGGGCCATCCTGGCGCTGGAACCGGACCTGGTGGTCAACGACATCCTCAACACCGAGGTCGACTACGTCCGGCGTCTGCGCGACCACGGCGTTCGAGTGGTCAACTTCGAGGACCTGGGCCCCGGCGCGGCGGAGGCGGACTTCACGGTCAACGACCTCTACGACGAGCCGCAGATCCCCGGCGAGAGGATTCTCTGGGGCCACGACTGGTTCTTCGTCCGCGACGAATTCACCGACGCCCGGCCCCATACCTTCGGCGACAGGGTGAATCGGTTGCTGATCGCCTTCGGCGGCACCGACCCCAGCGACCTCACTCGCAAGGTGCTGCAGGCGGTGGCCCCGTATTGCGCCGAGCGCGGGGTGGCGATCGACATCGTCACCGGCGACGGTTACGGTCACCACGCCGAACTGGAGGCGATGATCGCCGCCTTGGCGGATCAGGAGGTGACCCACACCCACGCCACTGGGGTGATCTCCCAGCTGATGGAGCGGGCCGAAATCGCCATCTCCTCCAACGGTCGCACGGTCTACGAATTGGCCCACATGAATCTGCCGGCGATCGTTCTCTCCCACCACCCACGGGAGAACACCCACCGCTTCGCCCGCGAGGAGAACGGCTTCATCCCGCTGGGGATGCACCAGGGCGAGCGCACCGACGCCGAGCTGCGCGAGGTGTTGCGCCGGCTGGTGGATGAGGCCCCCTACCGTCGCCGCCTGTTCGACGCCCAGCGCAGCGCCCACTTCACCGCCAACAAGTCGAAGGTTGTGCGGCGCATGCTGGCGCTGATCGAGGAGTTGCGCTGATGGTGGCGCCGGTGGTGGCGGTGGTGCAGGCGCGCATGGGCTCCAGCCGTCTGCCCAACAAGATGATGCTGTGGCTCCACGGGCTGCCGGTGGTGGAGTGGGTGTGGCGCCGGGTGAGCGCGGCGCGACGGGTCGACCGGGTGGTCTTCGCGCTCCCCGATCGTGCCGCCGACGACCTGCTGGCCGCCCATCTGGAGCGGTGCGGCGCCACCACCTTCCGCGGATCGGAGGCGGACGTGCTCGGCCGCTACCATGGTGCGGCCACCGCCTTTGGCGCCGCCACGGTGGTCCGCATCTGTGCCGACAATCCGCTCATCTGCGGCTCGGAGATCGACCGCTTGGTGGAGCTGTTCGAGGGGGGCGATTACGACTACGCCTACAACCACATCCCCCGCGGCAACCGCTATCCCGACGGGCTGGGCGCGGAGATCGCCTCCATGGCGGTGCTCGATCGGCTGCACCGCGAGGCCACCGCGCCGGAGCACCGCGAGCATGTCTTCAACCGCCTGTGGGCCGATGCCGGACGTTTCCGCATCGGCACCTGTGACCCGTCCGACGCGGCGCTGGCCCACCCCGAGCTGAAACTGGACCTGGATACCATCGACGATTACGCCCGCCTGTTACGCCTGGAGGTGCGTCCGGAGAGCACCGCCCACGAGGTGGTCGCCGCGGCGCTGGCCCAACGAGAGAGTTGAACCCCGACATGAAACTTCGCCAACTGATCGAAGAGTACCGCCCCGGCGGCGCCCCCGTGTGCCGCCCCTACATCATCGCCGAGGCGGGGGTGAATCACGAGGGCGATATGGAGCTGGCCAAGCGCCTGATCGACGAGGCGGCCGAGGGGGGCGCCGAGGCGATCAAATTCCAGACCTACAAGGCCGATACCATCGCCTCCAAGGACTCCCCCTCCTACTGGGACCTGAGCAAGGAGCCGACCGACAGCCAACACAAGCTGTTTCAGAAGTACGACAAATTCTGGAAGAGCGAGTACGAGGCGTTGGCCCGCCACTGCGAGGGCGCCGGGATCGAGTTTCTCAGCACCCCCTTCGACGTGGAATCGGCACGCTTTCTCAACGACATGATGGAGGTCTTCAAGATCTCCTCCTCGGATCTCAACAACAAGCCCTTCATCGACTACCTGTGCGGCTTCGGCAAGCCCATCGTGCTCTCCACCGGTGCCGCCTACCTATGGGAGGTGGAGCAGAGCGTCAGCTGGATCGAAGCCCACGGCAATGCGCTGTCGCTGCTCCACTGCGTGCTCAACTACCCGACCGATGACGCCAACGCCAACCTGGCGATGATTCCCGAGCTGGCGCGCAAGTTCCCGGAGCATGTCGTCGGCTACTCCGATCACACCCTGCCGAGGGACATGAAGACCCTGGAGGTGGCCACCCTGCTCGGCGCGCGGATCATCGAGAAACACTTCACCCACGACAAGACGCTACCCGGCAACGATCACTATCATGCCATGGACAAGGAGGACCTGAAGCGTTTCCACGCCCGTATGGACCTTCTGTTCGGGCTGCTCGGCGGTCACCGCAAGGAGCCGTTGGCGAGCGAGGCGCCGGCGCGGCGCAACGCCCGGCGCAGTCTGGTGGCGGCGCGGGCGATTCCCGCCGGCAAGCGGGTCGAGGCGGAGGATCTGACCTGGAAGCGTCCCGGCCACGGCATCGATCCGCGCGATTTTGATCGGCTTCTCGGCTGCACCGCGGCGGCGGCGATCGAGGAGGATGCGGTCCTCCAATGGCCCATGTTCGAACAGTGAGAGAGCCACTTTGTTGGAGAATCGCAGCGTGAGCGGGGTGATTGCCGAGATCGACGCGGTGCTGGAGCGGCTCTTCCCGCTGACCCGCAGCCTTACCGGAGAGGGCAACCGCGAGACCCTGCGGGTGTTGCGCGGGATCGTGCCGCTGGAGATCAAGGAGTACCCCTGCGGGAGTCCGGTCTACGACTGGGTGATTCCCGACGAGTGGCGGGTACGCGATGCCTGGATCAAGGATGCCGCCGGCAACAAACTGGTGGATTTCCAGCGCTGCAACATCCATCTGGTGAGCTATAGCGAACCGCTGCATCGGCAGATGACGTTCGACGAGCTGGCCCCCCGCCTGCACCGTTCCGAGGAGTTGCCCGAAGCGATCCCCTACCGTACCAGCTACTACTGCCGCGACTGGGGCTTCTGCGTCACGCAGGCGCAGTACCACGCGCTGGAGCGGGCGCCGGGACCGCTGGAGGTGATGGTCGACAGCGAATTCGACGCCGCCGGCTCGCTGACCGTGGGCGAGCTGCTGATCCCCGGCGAAAGCGCGGAAGAGGTCCTCATCTCCACCTATTTCTGTCACCCCTCGCTGGCCAACGACAACCTCAGCGGCACGGTGATGACCGCCTTCCTCGCCCGCGAGCTGCTCAAACGGGAGCGACGTCACTACAGCTACCGCATCGTCTGGGTGCCGGAGACCGTCGGTGCCGTCGCCTACTGCGCCCGCAATGAGACGGCGATGAAGCGCATCCGGCGCGGCCTGGTGGTCACCTGCGTCGGCGGGCCGGGCCCCTTCGGCTACAAGCAGAGCGTCGATGCCGAGGATCCGATCAACGCGCTGATCGAGGAGGTGTTGGAGGAGCGGGCGGCGGGGGAGTGGGTGCGCTACCCCTTCGACATCCACGGCAGCGACGAGCGCCAGTACTCGTCCCAGGGGTTTCGCATCAACGTCGCCTCGCTGACCAAGGACAAGTATTACGAGTACCCCTACTACCACACCTCGCTGGACGACTTGGCGTTCGTGCGCGGGGAGCATCTCGCGGCCAGTCTGGCACTCCACCTGGAGGTGCTGGAGCGGCTCGACGGCGAGGTGTTCTACCGCAACCTCCAGCCGCACTGTGAGGTCATGCTCTCCAAGCACGGCATCTACCCCGCGACCGGCGGCGCCTTCCTGCCCGATCAGGCGCAGGAGCTCGACGCGCGGCTCTGGCTGCTCTTCCTGTGCGACGGCAACACCTCATTGCGCAGGGTGGCGGCGCGCACCGGCCTGCCGTTGGCGGCGCTGCGCAGCTCCGCTGAGCTGCTGGTGGAGAAGGGGGTGATGGAGCGGGGGACGGCGGTGGGCGGATGAGTGTGGCGATGAACTCCACCGAGCGCCGTTTGGCGCGGATGCACGGCAAGTCCGAGGCGCGGCTGGTTGGTAGCGGCACCGTCGGATTGGTGGCCGCGTTGCGTGTATTGGGGCTTGAGGGGCGCCGGGTGGGGGTGCCCAACAACGTCTGCTTCAGCGTGCCCCAGGCGGTGCTCTACGCCGGCGCCGAGCCGGTCTACCTCGACGTGGAGGCGCAGCGTTTCGGTCTCAGCCCCGAGTGTTGCGCAGAGCAGCAGGGGCTGGCCGCGCTCGTCGCGGTCCACGCCTACGGCCGGCTCTGTGAGATCGAAGCGCTCGCCCGGCTCTGTCGCGAGCGGGGTTGGTACCTGATCGAGGACTTCGCCGTCGCCCAGGGAGCGGGGGGGGAGGCCCCGGCCGGCGCCTACGGCGATATCTCGGTGACCAGCTTCGGCGCCGGCAAGATCATCGACATCGGACGGGGCGGCGCGGTGTTCACCGACGAGCCGGAGTGGGCCGCGGGGATGGCGGCCTTCGCCGCCGCCTGTCCCCCCTTCAGCGCCGCCGACGAGCGCGCCGAGGAGGAGGTCAACCGGCTCCACAACTCCACCTACAATAATCAGTTCCTGTTCCATCGCGCTCCCGACGGGGAGCGCTTCCGGCGGGTGCTCGAGGGGCACCGCGACGCCTACCTGTTCGGCTGGGAAGAGGCGCGACGGGATCTCCTGGAGCGCGCCCTCGACGACCTCCCCGCCAACCTGGCGCGGCGCCGGGCCAAGGCCTGCCGGCTGATCGAAGGGCTGGCCGGGGTGGCGGGGGTGCGCGCGGTGGAGCACTCCCCCGGCGACACCTATTGGCGTCTCAACGTGATGGTCGAGCGGGGGCGCGACGCGCTTTTTCGCCACCTGCTCGACCAGCGCTACCCGATCAGCAGCTGGCAGCCGTCGGTGGACCGTTTCCTGGAGCCTGCGGGGCGCTGGGCGGAGACCCCGGTCAGCGATCGGGTCGGCGATACCATCCTCAACCTCTGGGTTAACGACCAGGTGGACGAGGCCTACATGACTCGGATCATCGACGAGATCCGGCGTTTCCTCGACGACCGCACACCATGAGCAAGTATCGTCTGGTGGAGGCCGCCTGCGACGAGCGGTGGGACCGCTTCGTCGAGTCGAGCCCCAACGGCACCGCCTTCGCGTCCGTCGCCTACCTCGAGGCGCTCGGCGTGCCGGTGCACGCCTACTACTGCCTGAAGAGCGACGAGCCGATGGCCGCCTTTTTCGCCCCGGTGGAGGCCGGTGGCGAGCGTCTGGTCGGCCACGACTTCGTCATCTACGACGGTCTGATGTATCGCGACCTGCCGCGCCTCAACCACGCCCAGCGCGGTTCCGAACAGTTCAAGATCCAGGAGGGCGTGGCGCAGGAGCTGGCCGAACGTTACCGTGGGGTGCGCACCGCGCTCCACTCCTCGCTGGTCGACGTGCGCCCCTTCCTGTGGTTCAACTACGGCACCGATCAACCCAAGTACAGTGCCGAGATCCGCTACACCAGCCATGTGGAGATCGCCGATTTCGCCACCGCGGAGCGGCTCGAGGACATCGCCATCTACAACCGGGCGTCGGTCTCGCGGCGGCAGGAGATCCGCTACGGCATGCGTAAGGGGGTGGTGACGGAGCAGAGCGACGACGCCGCCGGTTTCGCCGAATACTACCGGATGACCATGGCGCGCCAGGGGATCGTCGTGGCGACGGCGGTGTGCGAGCGGATGGAGGCGCTGGTCGCCGGACTGACGGCGTGCGGGCGGGCGTTGATGGTGGAGTCGAAGGACGCCGACGGCCGCATCGGCAGCATGGCGGTCTACCTGCTCGATCGCCGCCGCGCCTACTACCTGTTCGGTGCCAGCGATCCCGAAATGCGCAACACCCACACCGGCACCGCGGTGCTCTGGGAGGCGTTTCACCGGCTCGCCCGGCAGGGGGTGGACGAGGTGGATCTGGAGGGGGTCAACAGCCCGCAGCGGGGCTGGTTCAAGCTCAGCTTCGGCGGCGACCTCCGACCCTATTATGAACTCTCCTTCGAGCGGTGAGACGATGAGTGCGAATCGATTGCTGATCAGCGGGATCTTCCGCTCCGGCACCACCCTGCTGACCCGGGCGTTGGATGCCCACTCCCGGCTGCGGGTCCTCTACCAGCCTTTCAGCCCGCTGTTCCGTGCCTGGCGCAATGCGGCGTTCGCCCGCATGGGGGAGGAGAGCGGGCTCGACCCGAGCATGCCGATGGGGTGGGATTACCTCGACGACCCGCGGCGGGAACGGACTTTCCTCGACGCCGCCCGTGACGCGCGGCTCGACGCCGCCGGCCTCGCCGAGCTGCGCGCGGCCCTGAGGCGGGACGCCGAGCGCGATCCGGAGGAGCGTTTCCAGGCGATCGAGGTGGTCCTGGAGGCCCTGGCCGAGGGCCCCTTCATCGACAACGTCGGTCGCCTCTTCGACGTCATCGGCGAGCATCTGGGGAGCGCCGGCGTGGGGGTCAAGGAGGTGTGGTGCGAGGAGTTCTCGCCGCTGCTGATCGAGGAGTGCGGTATCCGCATCGTGCACATCCTGCGTGACCCGCGGGCGGTGCTCGCCTCGCGCAACACCGGCCGCTACCTGGCCGGTTGCGACAACATGAAGTACCCGATCCTGTTCGTCGCCACCACCTGGAACCGCAGTTGGCGCTACGTCCGCCGCCACGCCGGCGACGCCCGCTACCACGCCCTGCGCTACGAGGACCTGGTGACCGATCCCGAGCCCACCCTGCGCGGCGTCTGCGACCATCTGGGGATCGATTTCGAGGAGGCGATGTGCGACCCCTCCGCCTACACCGACGGGCGGGGGCGGCACTGGGCCCCCAACTCCACCACCACCGTGACCCGCGCCTTCAATGCCCAGCCGCTCGCCTACTGGCGCGAGGCGCTGAGCGAAGAGGAGATCGGGGTGATGGAGTTCCTCTGCGGCGAGGGGATGGCGGCGCTCGGCTACGACTGGTCCGGGGTGGCGCGCGATGCGGGGGTGCTGCGGCGCTACCGCGAGGAGCGCGAGCGGATCACCGAGTGGCTCAACCGTCCCCCGTTCCTGCTGGACGCCGAGCGCATCGCCGCGGCGATCGAGGCGCGGGGCGGCGGGTGAGCGGGCGGCGTCTGCTGTTCAACCGGATCGGCGAGCGCTTCGATCCGCAGCTCGAGCACCCCTTCTACGTCGAGTGTTTCCTCGGTCGCGAAGAGCGGCTCGGCGACTGGCGCCGCTGGCGTTTCAGCGAGCCCTACCGGGGCTACACCGATTTCGCCGCGATGGAGCGGGATTGGCGGCGACTGCGCGATTTCGCCTACCGGCAGGTGGTGCCGCGCTTCCAGGAGCGGGTGCGCGAGGCGCGCGGGATCGAGCGGGGGCCCGAATATTGGAAGACCCTGCTCAACGGCTGGCTGCTGACCCTGCTCGCCATCGCCTGGAGCCGCTATCGACAACTGGAGCAGTTCATCGAGGACCACCCGGGGGAGTGTTTCCGGGTGGAGCTGATCGACCCCGAGACCCGCTGGCATTTCAGCGACACCCAGGCGTTCATGCGCCGCGCCGCGGTCAATGTCGATTTCCACCACTGGCTGCTCTCGCTGATCGCCGAGGAGCTGGCCCCGGCGGAGTGGGTGTTGGAGCGGCGTGGCGCGGCGCCGGGGGCGGAGCGGTGTGACGCGCAGCCGCGTGGTGGGGCGCGGCAGCGGGTCCGGGCGCTGGTGGAGCGGGTGCTGGATCTGCGCTGGTCACGTTGTCGTGGCGTCTACGGCCTCAATCTGCCGGAGCAGGTGGCCGCCTCGTTGCTGTTGTGGTTCAAGCGTGGCGTGGTCAACGTGCAGGCCGCTCCTTCGCTGGATCCCGTCGAGGTGCTGCCGGAGCGCTTCGTTGCCGTGGCGGAGCGGGTGGTGGAGCGCTGTATTCCCGACTCCCTGCTCGACGGCCACCTCCCGGTGGCTGCCGGCCGCACTCCCTGGTGGGTGCGCCCCGGTGCCTTCCGCCTCATCGGCCCCTATCTCTTCTTCGACGATCGGGCGAAGGCGACGCTGGCCCTGGCGCGGGAACTGGGCGAGAAGATCATCTGCACCCAGCACGGCGGCTATCCCGGGCGTCTCTGCTCCCTGGGGCTGCCGCGCGAGGTGGAGCTGCGCCAGGACTACTACCTGTCGTGGGGATGGGACCGCTACGGGGACGCCGCCGGGCGCATCGTGCCGTTGCCCACCCCCCACCTGAGCGGTCTCAAACGCGCCCGCCGGCGGCGCGCAGGGCGTGGCGGGGGTGGCATCGTCATGATCGGCGCCCATATGGAGCCGCTGCTGCTACGCCTGTTCTCCATGCCCTACGGCAGCCAGTGGCTGGAGTACCGGGAGGAGAAGATGGGTTTTCTGCGCGGGGTGGGCGCGGCGCTGCGCGGCGAACTGATCTACCGGCCGTTCGTCGCCGATACCACCACCTCGTTTCGCGACGCGGAGCACGTGCGGGAGGCGTTTCCCGAGCTGCGGATCGTCGACGGCAGCGCGCGGGCGGCGGCGTTGATCGACCAGATGCTCGAGGCGCGCCTGATCGTCGTCGACCATCCGATCAGCGCGCTCAATATCGCCCTCGCCATGGAGGTGCCGACCATCGCCTTCTGGCGGGACGAACACTGGTGCATCCACCAGGACGCCCGCCCCTGGTTCGACGAGCTGGCGCGGGCAGGTATTCGCCACTCCTCCGGCGAGTCGGCGGCGGCCCAGCTTCTCGCCGTGGCGGACGATCCACGGCGTTGGTGGGACGGCGACGCGGTGAGGCGGGCGAGGGAGGCGTGGTGCGAGCGCTTCGCCCGTACTTCCGATGGGTGGCGCGGCGAGTGGTTCCGCGCCGTGAGATCGTTCGAATGATCCAGGTGGGCCCCGATGTCCGTTAACCGATCCCGCTATTTCGACGACGCGGAACTGGCCTGCGCACCGCTCGCCGACAGCGCCGTCATCCTCCAGGCCCGCATGGGCGCGACCCGGTTGCCCGGCAAAATGATGCTGGACCTGTGCGGCAAGCCGTTGCTGGAGCGGGTGGTCGAGCGTCTCGCGCCGCTGCTCGGGCGCGACCGGGTCTACCTCGCCACCACCGACCTGCCCGGCGACGACGGCCTGGCGGAGTACGCCGAGCGGATCGGCGTGCCGGTGTTCCGCGGTGACAGCGAGGACGTGCTGGCGCGCTACATCGGCGCGGCGCAGGCCTTCGGGGTGACCGGCCACATCGTGCGCGCCACCGGCGACGATCCGCTGACCGCCGTCGACGAACTGGCCGCCGCGTTGCGCGAGCACATCGCCCGCGGTGCCGACTACACCCGGCTGCTCCACCTGCCGGTGGGGGCCCAGGAGGAGATCGTCGCCTACCCGGCGCTGCTGCGCTCGCTCGACGCGCCGCTGGAGGATTACCACCGTCAGCATGTCGTCGAGTACCTGTTGGAGCACCCGGAGGCGTTCAACGTCCACTTCCACGAGTCGGAGGAGCGGCGTCGGCGTGAGACCCTGCGTTTCACCGTCGACGAGATGCCGGACCTGGAGGTGGTACGGCGTATCATCGAGGCGCTCGGCCCGGCGGCCGATCTCGACGGGATCATCGCGTTTCTCGACGCCCATCCCGAGGTGACGGCGATCAACGCCGGGGTGTGCAAGAAGGCGTTGGGTACCATTTGAAACGAGGCGGATGAAGATATGTTGGAACTGGACGGCAAGCGGATCCTCTGCGTCAGCGCCCACCTGGACGACTCGGAGTTCGGCTGCGGCGGGTTGGTCGCCAAATACGCGGAGCGGGCGGAGATCCATTTTTTCGGCATGAGCCTGAATCGCAAGTCGTTCCACGGCGAGGTGCAGGAGGTGCGCGAGATGGCGGAGCAGTATGCGGCGCTCGATGCGCTGGGCATTCCCCGCGAGCGCTTTCACTTCAATGACGAGGTGGCCGGCCAGATGCTGCCGGAGTACCGCCAGCTGGTGCTGGAGGAGCTCTACCGCGCCGGGCGCGAGGTGCAGCCCGAGCTGGTGCTGGTCCCCTCGCGACACGACATCCACCACGACCACCGCACCGTCTCGGAGATGGCGCTGAAGGCGTTCAAGCGCGCCTCCGTATGGGGCTACGAGATCGTCAACAGCGCCACCGGTTTCGCCCCCAACCTCTACATCTCCCTGGAGCCGGAGCATGTCGAACGCAAGGCGGCGGCGGTGGCCTGTTACCATTCGCAGCACTCCGGCGGCATGACCACCGGGGACTACTTCTCCAACGACCTGATGATGAGCCTGGCGAAGGTGCGCGGCGCCCGCGCCGGTACCGCCCTGGCCGAGGCGTTCGAGGTCTACACGTTGATCGACTGAGCGGGCGTCGCTTCGGCCGCGCGCGATGCGCTGACGACGCGGCGTCTTTCGAACGATGGATCCGGAATCCCTTGTTGAAGGTGACAACCATGAGTGATTACGCGGAGCTGGTGATGAAGGGGCGGGCGGCTGCCGTCTGGGGCATGGGCTACCTGGGCAGTACCAACCTGATCCAGCTGACCTCTTTAGGGATCGACTGCCTGGTGTCGGATTACGACCGCGACCGGCTGGAGAACCTCAAGAGCGAGGGTGAACTGCTCTACAAGCGCAGCGTGGTGCCGATCGCCCTCGATTTCGCCGGTAGCAACGGCTGGCGCGGCGGCAGGATCGAGGTGGTGGAGGACTACGACGGGATGTTCGCCGGCGATCCGCTGGTCCACTTCATCTGCGTCAGCAACCAGGACGCGGGGGCACCATCCACCCGCGACCTGACCCGGGCGCTGGCCGCCTTCGGCCGGCTTGCCGGTAGTGCCCCCGCGCAGCCACCGCTGATGATCATCGAGACCACCTTCATGCCGGGCACGCTCCACAAGGTGATCCTGCCGACGCTTGCCGAGGTGGGCGTCGAGGTCGGGCGCGACCTGCTGGTCACGGTGGCGCCGCGGCGGGATCGGGAGGTCAATCCCATCGCCTACAAGCCCGCCGCCTATCCACGGATGGTCGGGGGCGTCGACGCGGCCTCGGCCGAGTCGGCCGCCTCGATCCTGGAGCTGTTCGGTCACCGCAGTCTGGCGTTCGCCGGCGCCGAGGAGGCGGAGATGGCGCGGGTTGCCGAGCTGGCGCTGGCGCAGGTGCGCCAGGCGGCGATCAACCAGATGGCCCAGGCCTTTCCCGGCACCGACGTGCGTGCGGCGATCGAGCTGGTCGAAGGAGCGGGCGAAGGGCGGGGACGGGCGCCGAGCCTCGGTTTCGGCGGCTACGATCAACCGCTGGCCTGCCAGTATCTGCTCTCCGGCGCCCACTATCCGGAGATGCTGACCATCGCCTCGGAGGCGCACCACGCGGAGCTGGCCATGGTGCCGCTGGTCAGCGACCGGCTCAAGAAGGCGGGGGTGACGCGGGTGGCGATCCTCGGTCTGGCGGTGGAGGAGAACACCGGCCAGGTGGTCAACAGCCCGGCGACGCGCCTCGCGGTCTACCTGCGGCGCAACGGCGTGGAGGTGACGGTATGCGAACCGTTTCTCGCCGCCGACCAGGTGGAGCGGATCACCGGGGCGAGCGCCCTCGGCCTGGCCGAGGCGCTCGCCGCCGCCGACGGGGTGGTGCTCTACTCCGCCCACGCCCACTTCAAGCACCTCGGGCGGGAGCGGCTGGCCGAGGCGTTGCGCGACATGAAGCTGGTGCTCGACTGCTGCGGTCAGTGGGTTCCCTACGGGCTGGCCGGGGAGGGCATTCCCTACGTGCCGCTCGGCGGCAAAGAGTGGATGGGGTAACGGGCGATGTGTGGGATTGCCGGGTATTTCGGGCGACTGCCCGACGAAGACAACTACCGGCGTTCGGTGGTCAACCGGATGCTGGAACTGATCCGACACCGCGGACCGGACGACCAGGGCGCGTGGGCCTGCGAGGAGGCCGGAGTGGGCATGGTCCGTCTGTCGATCATCGACCGGGACGACCATGAGATCCCCTATTTCAACGAGGACCGCAGCGTCGCGCTGGTCTTCAACGGTGAGATCTACAACCATCAGGCGCTGCGTGCCCAGTTCAAGCACGCGCACCGCTTCGCCAACAACAGCGATACCGAGACCCTGGTCCACGCCTACGAGGAGTGGGGCATGGGGATGCTCGACAAGCTCAACGGCATGTATGCCATTGCGGTCTACGACGCCCGCTTGCGCAAGCTCTTCGTCGCCCGCGACGTGGCCGGGGAGAAGCCGCTCTATTACGCCGAGCGCGACGGGATACTCTATTTCGCCAGCGAGGTGAAGTCGCTGCTCCCCTACGTGCCGCCGAAGGCGAACGACAGCTGCCTCGCCTATCACGCCTTCGAGATCTGCTGCGATCGGGAGACCCTGTTCGAGGGGATCCACAGCGTGCTCCCCGGCGAGTATCTGGAGGTCTCCGCCGGCGGGGTGAAGCGGGTCACCTACTGGCGGGTCGAGGACCACCGCGTCGAGCTGCCCGACGACCTCGACACGCTGGAGCGGATGCTCACCGACCTGGTGGTCGACTGCGTCGAGGTGCGCACCCAGAACAGCTCCTATGACTACGCCAGTCTGCTCTCCGGGGGTGTGGACAGCTCGCTGCTCGCCTGCATCGCCAAGCCGGAGTACCTGTTCACTGTTACCTACGACGTGGGCGACGAGTTCAACGAGCTGCGCTACGCGCAGGAGGTGGCCGATCACATCGGCCGCGAGTTGCACATCGTCCGCCCCACCCGTGAAGATTTCGAGGCCTACCGCGAAGAGATCATGTGGTTCCTCGACTACCCATGCACCTGGACCAGCTTCAACGAGTACGTGCTGCTCAAGGAGGTGGCGAAGAAGACGCGGGTGACGATCACCGGCGAGGGGGTCGACGAGCTGTTCGGCGGCTACCACCGCTACCACCTCCTCAACCACGATCAGAAGATCTTCGAGCTGGAGGCGATGGAGAACTACTCGTTCCTCATCAACAAATACTACGGCTCGCCGGCGGAGCGCTATGGTCGGTTGATCAACCGCGCCGAGAACCCCTTCGATCCCCGGGTGCAGGAGTACCTCCGCTCCTGCGTGGAGGGCCCCTTCGCCACCTTCCCCGGGGTGATCTCGGCGATGGGGCTGGTCGACTACTACACCTCCATGCAGGTGCTGCTGCAGATGGCCGACCGCATGAACATGGCCTTCAGCATCGAAAATCGCGCGCCGTTTCTCGATCCGCGGCTGATCCAGTTCGCCTACAGCCTTCCCGACAAGTACAAGATCAACGACGGCGTCACCAAGTGGCTGTTCAAGAAGGTCGCCGGCAAGTTCGTTCCCGATGCGGTGGTAAAACGCAAGAATAAAATGGGGTTTTTAAGCCCGATCAACGTCTGGTATAGAATGGACAACAGCGGTCAGCTCTACGACCGTTCGATGTATCGCCAGATGGTGTTCGAGGACTGGAACAACGTCTTTTTCCAGAAGCGGCGTTTCCTGGTTCCCTCGCCGGATGCAGGGTAGGTGTGGTTCGATCGAGATGAAAATCGCAGTTCACCAGCCGGAGTTCATGCCGTGGCTGGGTTTTTTCAGCAAGATGGCGCTGGCCGAGCGCTACGTGGTGTTCGACCACGTCCAATTCAAGAAACGTCATTTCGAGAACCGCAACCGGTTGGTCGACTCCGCGGGCGAGGTCAAGTTCGTCGGCGTGCCGGTGATCAGTAAGGGGCGCTACACCCAGGCGATCAACGAGGTGGAGATCGACAATGCCCAGCCCTGGCGCAAGAAGCTGCTGGGGCCGATTCAGCAGATGTATCGGCGGGCGCCCTTCTTCTCCCCCTGTTTCGAGGAGCTGCGCGAACTGATCGAAGGGCGGGAGTACCTGCGCCTGGTCGAACTCAACCTGGCATTGATCGACCATTTCCGCAGGAAACTCGGAATCGATACGCCGCTGGTCTACTCCTCCGATTTTCCGGTGGAGGGGTTTTCCGGCTCCGAGCTGATTCTGGAGCTGTGCGTGCGCAACGGTGCCAGCGAGTATTTGAGTGGGATGTTCGGGAAGGAATATCTGGTCCTGGATGATTTCGCGGAACGCGGTGTGGGAGTGAGTTGGCTCGACTACCGGGCCAAGCCCTACCCGCAGCAGTGCCCCGAGTTTGTTCCAAACCTATCCGTGTTGGATCTGGTTTTTAATCATGGGGATGAGAGCCGCCGCTTCCTTTGAGCCGGCGGCGACGTAATGAATCGATGAAGGTTGGAGCAGTTTCCAAATGAGCGACGAAACCGATACCACGATTGGTCTGCGCGAGCAGAACCTGCGAGAAAAGTGGACCGAGGTCAACGAGCGGATCCCGGTCTCCCGGGTGCAGTTCCGATTCGACACCGACGAGCGCGAGAAGGCGTTTATCGAAAAGCAGTTTCTTACCGATGATGAGCGGGAGCGCTATCGCTGGTATCGCGAGGAGTGGCATCGCCGCCCGAAGGAGGGGGACGCCGGTGATTTCCCGCTCGCCGTGTGCTGCGAGCTGGTCAGTACCTGCGATCTGGCCTGCACCATGTGCTACACGATCTCCGACGATTTCAAGAACGCCATCACCGGCGCGCAGCGGATCATGCCCTGGCCCGTCGCCAAGGCGGTGATCGACGAGTGTGCCGAACTCGGCGTGCCCTCGCTGCTGCTCAGCTGGCGCGGCGAACCGACCATGTACAAGTGGAAGGACGGTGATCGCGAGGTGACCTTCCCCGATGTGGTGAAATACGCCCGCGACAAGGGGATCCTCGAAATCACCGCGATCACCCACGGTCAGCGCATCGACGACAAGATGGCCGAGGCGCTGGTCGATGCCGAGCCGAGCTGGATCAGTTTCTCCATCGATGGTCTGGAGGCGGACTACAACAAGATCCGTACCCCGCCGAAATACAAGGACGATGACGAATACGACGCCTTCTCGGCGGTGATCGGGAACATCCGGCGGTTGGTGGCGGCGCGCAACGCCAAGGGCAAAAACCGACCCCAGGTCCGCACCAACTCCATCTATCCGGCGATCGCGAACAACAAGGAGCGCTACCGGGAACTGCTGCTGGAGGCGGGGGTCGATCTGCTCACCATCAATGAGATCGTGGACCTTCGCCCGGGTGACCTCCCGCCGGAGGCGATCGATGAGCATTGGGGTTGCCAATACCCCTTCCAGCGCCTGACGGTCACCGCCAACGGGATCATGCTGCCGTGCACCACCGCCTACTACGAGCAGAGCGCGATGGTGTTGGGGCGCTACGTCGGAGCGGAGCCCAAGCGGATTCGCAACGTCGACGGCACCTATGCCGAGGTGGATGTGCCGGAGTGCACCCTGAAGAGCGCGTGGCACGGCGAGCGGATCGTGGAGATGCGCAAGCTTCACCTCGAGGGGCGTCGCACGGAGATCGTGCCCGGTTGCCGCGACTGCAATCAGGGCGCGGTACGCTACGGTTACGACCGCATCCCGGAGCAGTGGGACATGGAAAAGATGGATTGGAAGGGCGGTAAACGTGTCGGATGAGCATCGCGCCATGGGCAATATCGTACCTTCCATCGCGGGGCGGCCGATCGGCGCGGGGGCGCCGGGCTACGTCATCGCGGAGGTCGGCTTCAACCACAACGGCGATGTGGGGCTGGGGCTGGAGATGGTCGACGCCGCCGCGGAGGCGGGCGTCGATGCGGTGAAGTTCCAGACCTTCACCGCTTCCGGGTTGACCTTGGAGCGTGAGGAGGCCCATCGGGCGATCCGCGCGGTGGAACTGGACCTGGAGGGCTTTGCGCGGTTGGCCGAACGCTGCCGTGAACGGGGGATCGCCTTCCTCTCCACGCCGTTTTGCGGCGAGACGCTGGGGTTGCTGCAACAGCTGGAGGTTCCCGCCTTCAAGATCGCTTCCATGGACCTGGACAACATCCCGTTCCTCGAGGAGGTGGCCGCGGCCGGCAAGCCGATCCTGCTCTCCACCGGGATGTCCACCCTGCGCGAGATCGCCGAGGCGGTGGAGACGGTTCACGGCAGCGGCAACGATCAGCTGATCCTGCTGCATTGCATCTCGAAATATCCGCCACGTCCCGACGAGGCGAACCTGCGGACCATCGGACAGCTGTCGGCCGCCTTCGGTCTGCCCGTCGGTTATTCCGATCACGTGCTCGGAAGCGCCGCGGTTCTCGCCGCGGTGACGCTCGGGGCGGTGGCCATCGAGAAGCACTTCACGATCGACAAGGGGCTGCCGGGGCCCGACCAGGCGCTCTCCGCCGACACCGACGAGATGGCCCGCATCGTCAGCGACATTCGCACCATCGAGAGTGCCCTCGGACGACCCTGTGCCGACGAGTCGCGCCCGGACCGGGAGCAGCTCAATAACATGCGTCGTGGCGTCTATGCGGCCTGCGAGATCGCCGCCGGGACCGTGATCACCAAGGAGATGGTCAAGATCGTCAGGCCCTACACCGCCATCGAGCCGCGCATGGTGCGGGAGCTGGTCGGGCGCACCGCACGACGGGCGATCGCGCGGGAAGAGGCGATCGAATGGGAGATGGTTTGATCGCTTGCGTCGGGCGAAAGGGTGTGCCGCGTCGATGAGCGAGATTCTTTTCCGCGTAGACGGCGGCAAGGTGTGGGGACTCTCCTTCGGGCACGTCTATCGCTGCCTGGAGCTGGCCCGCGAACTCGATCAGCTCGGGACATTCAGCCTCCGTTTCCTGATGAAGGAGTACCCGGAGGGGGTGCAACTGGTGCGGGACGCCGGGTATCCGGTCGCCACCCTGCCGGTGGAGAGTTCACCGGCCGACGAGGTGGCCGCCATGCTCGGGGCGCCGGAACGGACGATCGTGGTCGACCGTCACGACGCCGACCGGCTGGCGATGGAGCCGCTGCTGGCGCAGGGACGGCAGGTGGTGGTCATCGACGATCTCGGCCACAAGACGCTGTGCGTGTCGAAAGTGGTCAACGGGAGCATCGTTCCCGATGTCTGGCACTACGGACCATGCCCCGACGGGGCCCCGGATCTGTTTACCGGGCCGGATTACTTCGTGCTTTCCCCGCTCTACGACGATATCGTCGCCAAGCCGGTGCCGGCCCGCGCCGCATCGGTGCTGGTGACCTTCGGCGGTTCCGATCCCCGCGGTTTGACGATGTCGGTGGCGAAGAGCATCGCCGCCGATCCCCCGCCGATGACCTTCGATTTCGTCATCGGACCGGGGTATGGCGATGGCCGGGAACTGGCCGACACGCTGGCGCCGCTTGCCGAGCGGGTTCGTCTCCACCGTAGCCTGCCCGAGCTGCGCAGCGCGCTATTGGCGGCCGATCTGGTGGTGTGCGCGGGGGGCAGAACCGCCCTCGAGGCGGCGAGAGTCGGTACGCCGGCGATCCTGATCCCGTCGATCGAACACGAGGTGCCGGTGGCGAATCGGTTGGCCGACGCCGGCTGCGCCATCGACCTCGGCATGTGGAACGGCGAGCCGACTTCCCGGGGATTGGCGAGGGCGCTCGATGAATTGATGGTTTCCGTCGAGCGCCGCGACGGGATGGGCCGGGCCGGGCGGAGCCTGATCGACGGGCGGGGCCGTCGGCGAGTCGCGGCGCTGATCGCCGAAAGCTCGGCGCGGGAAACTTAACCGTATTTTTCTTATTCGATTCGACAATTTGCGAGGCGATGTCATGACCGAGGAAATGAGCCGCAAGATCCAAGAGTACTGGGACAAACAGGCGGTACTCAACCGGGAAGAGGTGGACGAGTTGAAGGTGTTCGACTGGCAGTCCGACCATTTCGTGGATGCCAAGGGACAGGGTGGGACCTTGAAGGACCACAATCTTCGGGAGATCGAAGTCAGCAGCATGTGCGAGGAGATCGGTGAGGCCAAGCGGGTGCTCGACATCGGGTGCGGAAACGGTTACTCGACGATCCAGTACGCCTCGCGGATCGGCGATCTGGAGATCGTCGGCGCGGACTTCTCCGAGGAGATGGTGGCCAACGCGCGGGCCAAACTGGAACGGGATCATCCCGAACTCCTGGGGCGTGTACGCTTCGAGTGGGGGGATCTCACCAAGCTGTCGGAAATGAACGAGGAGCCGTTCGATGCGGTTTGCACCACTCGCTCGATCATCAATCTGCCCTCCTGGGAGGCCCAGCAGAAGGCGATGGACGAGATCCACTCGATCCTCAAGCCCGGCGGTCGCCTGATCATGCTCGAAGGCAGTGTGGATACGGTGAACCGGATGAACGAGGTGCGCAGCACCCTCGAGATGGGAATGGACAAGGCGGGCAATTGGCACAATATCTTCCTGGAGGATGCCAAGGTCCGGGAGTACGTTCCAGGCAAGTACGAGCTCGTCAAGGAGCGCTACCACTCCTCGACCTACATGCTGGTCAGCCGGGTGCTCTATCACAAGGTGATCCTCGGCAAATACATCGATCAGTTCACCTACGATGAGGATCTGTTCGATGCCGCGGCGAAGCTGCCCAACTTCGGCGAGTATGGCTATCACAAGATCTTCGTACTGAAAAAAATCTAGTCCGCCCCCAGGCGCGACAGCGAATGTGAAGAGAATCGATGACTTTTCGAATGACGCCGCTGGCCAGGCCAGCCATTGACCGCTCGATCTTCCTGACCGGTTCGACCCGCACCGGTACGTCGATCTTCGGCACTCTGTTGCAGTCGCTCGAGGCGGTGGAGTTCGCCTACGAGCCGCCGATGCTCAACTTTCTGTTGCCGCAAATCGCCGATTTGCCGCCGGCGAGTTGGCGGCTGCTGTTCGAGGCCTATCTGTTCGAGGAGGTGTTCGTACAGGCCATCCCCGGGCGAAGGCTCAACTACAACCGGATGGACACCCGTTCTTCGGCATGGATGGCCCTGAGCGAGACGCAGATCGAGGAGCGGATCGGTACCCACTGGGACCGGCGGCGTATCCTCGATGTGGTGCCGCAACGCCGGCTGGCGTTCAGCATGCCCAATGCGCTGCCGTGGGTGCCGGAGCTGGTGCGCCAGTATCCCGCGTTGTCGGTGGTGGTGATGGTGAGGAAGCCCGAGAGCGTGCTCGCCTCGATCGCCAAGCTCGGTTGGTACGAAACCTCGGAGCTGACGGGCGAGGCCCGCTACTACCCGCTGAAGAGCCGCGAGGACGTCAACGTCCACTACTGGGTGCCCGACGACCAGGAAGAGGCGTTTCTGGCGATGAATCCGATGGCGAGGGCGGTGTACCAGTACGCTCACCTGTATGAGCATGCACTGCGTATCGATGACGCCCTGTTTGTCGATTACGATGCCATGTGCCGGCAGCCCCACGCCTATTTCAAGGAGCTGGCGGCCCGTCTCGACGTCCGCTACGGGGAGAAGACCGAGGGGATTCTCGCGGCGTTCAGGGAGCCGGCGAAGGACCGCAGCATCGACCTCTCGGGGGTGGACGGGCAGCTGGTGGAGCGAATGCATCAGGCCTACCGGGGCGTCCAGGCCCGCACCCTGACACTGGGTGGGTGAGGCTCGTCGGTCGCTTGTGAAGCCTCGTTACCTCTTCATCCTCAGCGAATTCAATCTCCCGTACCTGCTGCTCTTGATCGCGCTTCGGAAGGAGGTCCATCTCTATTCCGAGCGGGCGCTGTTCCCGCCGCTCAAGGGGGTGTTGGGGCGCGTGGCCAAGTGGTTGGTGCGCAGGGGGTGGGCGGGTCTGCCCGAGTCGATTCCCGGCTCGGGCGAGTGGCTCTCCGGTCGGCCGATGGTCGGTCATGAGACGCTGTTTCGCAGCAACATCTACGCGCGTGCCGGGGAGCGTTTTTCCCGCTGGGTCGGTGTCGACGCCGGGCTCGATCCGCTCGGCTACGGCTATGTGGGGAAGAAGCTGGTCAGTCGTCACCTGTTCGCGGTGATGAAGGATCTCTTTCTCGTGCGCTGGTCGCGCGAGGTGATGCCGGAAGGCGCGGTGCGGATCGTCGGCGTCTACGCGGATCTGGCCAAGCTGGTGGAGATCTACTACGGTGAGCCGCTCTATCCGGTCCGCTGCAGGCCGCTGATCCGGGGTGTGACCAATCTCCTCCTCTACGTTGCCGCTTGCGCCTATATGGCGCTGTGGCTGGTCCGGCGCCTGTCGCTTTCCGGCGTGCGCAAGGAGCGCTACCAATTCGCCGTCGACGCAATGATGGGGTGGCTGGATCCGGTCTATCTTCGTCTGCCCGATGCGGGAGAGCGGTTGCTCTACTTCCATCGCGGTCGCGGGATCGATGAGCGGCGCCGGCAGGCGGTTCCCGATCACGACCACCACTGCGTGGCCGATGCACGGGTCTGTGCGCGGACGCTGGGGGCGTCGATGTCGTTGCTGATCGGCGACGGCGCGGCCTTTCTGCGGCGCTTCTGGGCGCGGGACAGCGATCTGTTCTATTCGCTGGTGGGGGCCTTGGTGGTGCGCGGCATGTATCGCGCGTTCTTCGATCGCTTCTCCATCGACCATTTCTTCATGCTCGACGATTACGGCGCCGATCACGTGGTGCGCAATCTCGAGCTGCGCCGTTCAGGCGGGGTGGCGCTGGCGACCAATCATGGACTCCCGTATACGCCGTTCGGCTCCGTGCCGTGGCTGTTTGTCGATGCCGACTTCTACTTCTCCTACGGCACCCGGCTCTACCAGCGCTACTACCGCCGCTATTGGTCGGAGTCCCTGCGCTGCATTCCCGTCGGTTCGTTGGCGATCTCTCCCGATCAGCTAGGGCGGGCCGTCGCGGGGGAGCGCTCCAACGACATCGCCTTTTTCCTCAATCCGGTCGACGACCTGGAGGGGGTTCTCGGGGGGGTGATCGGGCTGGCCCGACGATTCCCCGAGCGCAAGGTGGTGATCTGGCCCAAGCCGTCGCGGGTCGCCGACGGCAGTTTCAATACGGGGAACCTGAGGGCGCTCGACGATGCGCCGCCGAACCTGAAGCTGCTGGTGGGCATGCATGACCGCGACCGCTTCGGTTCACGGCCATGGGTGGAGTCGGTCGATACCGCGGGCAAGCGCTATGTCTACGAAGTGATGCTTCAGTCCGGCTACGCGATCACCGTGTGGAGCACCACCGCCGCTGAGGCGATCCAACTGCGCTGCATCACCTTCTTCCTCGACCGTGACAAGGCGAGTGAACAGGTCTACTACCGGGACTTTCCCACCATGTGCGTCGACGGCTTCGAAGAGATCGCGCAACGCATCACGCGCATCGAGGCGGGCGAGGAGCGCTACGACTTCCAGGCGTTCGCGGAGCTGATCGACCTGGAGGTGCGTGATCCGGTGCCGGTGATTCGCCGCGCCGTCGGCCTGCATACGGGGGAGGCGTCGGACGCCCGGTGAAATCCTATTTCCGCCAATATCTCTTCATCATCGGTGAGCGGCGGCGGGAGCTGCCGTCCATGGTGATGCTGTTCGGCGTCGTCTCGCTGCTCGATCTGCTGGGGATCGGGCTGATCGGCCCGTTCATGGCGAGCCTGGAACCGGGCGCGGCCAGGGGGAACGCCGCGTGGGGCGGGGTGCAGGCGCTGTTCGTCGCCGCGGGGTTCTCTCACCCGGCGGTGGGCATGGGGCTGGTGATCCTCGTCGCGTTCTACCTCAAGGGGGTGAGCGCCTACTGGATCCGCAAGCGCATCGTCGCCTTCAGCATGTCCCACCTGAGTTGGCTGCGCGGCCGCCTGATGGGGGCGTTCCAGAGCATGCCCTACCACGATTACCTGACGCGCAACACCGCGGAGATGGTGCAGTCGATCTCCAACTACACCGTGAGCTACACCAACGGCGTGCTGGTCAACTCGCTGAGCATGACCGCCGAGGCGATCTCGGTGCTGTTCGTCATCGGGCTGCTGTTCAGCGTCTCTCCCGTCGGCGTGCTCGGGGTGCTCGGCATGTTCGTGGTGGTGATCGCCCTCTACTACGCCTGGGTCCGCTCCCACATCGTGGTCGCCGGCCGCGAGTGCAACGTCCACTCCAAGGAGATCATCCGCGGGGTCAACGAAGGGATGGGAGGGTTCAAGGAGGTGCGCGTGCTCGGTTGCGAGCGCTACTTCTTCGACCAAGTGCGTGAGGCCTCCGACGGCTACGGCCTGTGGAACGAACGCTACCAGGGCTATCAGATCATTCCCCGCTATCTGGTCGAATCGGCGATGGTCACCTTCGTCGTCGGGGTGGTGCTGGTCAGCGAGGCGGCGGGCGTCGGTTTGACCGAGGTGTTGCCGGTGCTGGGGATGTTCGGTGTCGCCGGGGTGCGGCTGATGCCGGCGGCCAGCCAGATGATCAGCGGCGTCAATCAGATGCGTTTCAGCAGGCATGCGATGCAGGAGGTCTACCGCGACCTGCGCGAGGTGGAGCGGATGGGGCGCTGGACCGTTCCGGAGGCGCTGCCCGAGGGGAGCGGCCCGCCCTTCGAGCGCTTCACCCTCAAGGGGGTGGACTACACCTATCCCGGCGCCGACAGGCCGGCGCTGAGCGGCATCTCCATCGATCTCCAACGGGGACGTTCGATCGGTATCATCGGCCGCTCCGGGGCGGGGAAGACCACCCTGATCGATCTCATCCTCGGCTTTCTCCCCCCGCAGCGGGGCGAGATGCTGGTGAATGGCGAGCCGTTGGGTGACAATCCCCGGCGGTGGTTGACGCGGGTGGCCTACATCCCGCAGACGATCTTCCTGGCCGACGACACGCTGCGCCAGAATGTGGCGCTCGGCGTACCCGCGGCGGAGATCGACGGCCAGCGGGTGGATTGGGCGCTGCGCTTGGCGCAGCTGGAGGAGGTGGTGGCGCAGTTGGCCGAGGGGGTCGAGACCCGCGTCGGCGAGAACGGCATCCGCCTCTCTGGCGGGCAGCGCCAGCGGGTGGCGCTGGCGCGCGCGCTCTACCATCAGCGCGAGGTGATCATCATGGACGAGGCGACCTCGGCACTCGATCACGAGACCGAGCGGGCGATCACCGCGGCGGTCGACGCCCTGCGGGGCGAACGCACCTTCATCATCATTGCTCACCGGCTCAGCACCCTGGCCGACTGCGACGTGGTCTATCGCCTCCACGAGGGGCGGATCGTCGAGGAGGGGAGCTACGCCGAGGTGGTCGGCGAGCGGTGACGACATTCATAAGAAAAGCGGTGGAAATCGAGAGAGATGATCAAGGTTGGAATCAATGGCTTCGGCCGGATCGGGAGGGCGGTCTTCCGCATCAACGCCGGGCGGGAGAAGTTCCAGGTCGTGGCGGTCAACGACATCGACCCCAACGTGGAGAACCACGCCTACCTGCTTAAGTACGACTCCCAGTACGGGCGTTTTCCCCACGCGGTGCGGGGCGACAACGACGCCCTGCGCATGGACTGGGGCGAGGGCGAGGTGCGCTTCTTCGCCCATGAGGACATCGCCCAGGTGCCTTGGGAGTCGCTCGGCGTCGATGTGGTGATCGACTCCTCCGGAGTCAACCGCAACGTCCCGTCGGCCCGTCGCATGGTGGAGCAGGGGCGGGTCGGCAAGGTGGTCTTCACCCACGCCCAGCGCGATGCCGATCGCACCGTCGTCTTCGGCGTCAACGAGGGGAGCTACGATCCGGCGCGGGATCACCTGGTCAGCTCCAGCATCTGCGACGTCATCTCCTCGGCGGTGGTGCTCAACGCCCTGGAGGGGGCGATGGGGGTCGAGCACGGCTTCATCACCACCCTGCACCCCTGGCTCTCCTACCAGAACCTGCTCGACGGCACGGTGCGCTCCATCTCCAATCCGGGCCACTTCTGGGACGACTTCTCCCTCGGGCGGGCCAGCCCCACCAACCTGATTCCCAAGCAGACCACCCTGACCAAGGCTCTCGGCGACGTGCTGCCCGAGCTGGCCGCGCGGCTGGAGGCGATGTCTTTCCGCATTCCCACCGGCAGCGTCACCGTCTCCGACATGGTGCTGGAGCTGGGACGCGAGAGCCGCGAGGAGGAGCTCGACGAGCTCTTCAGTGGGTTGGTGGCGCGCAACCCCGGGGTGATCGGCTACGACAACGAGGCGCGGGTCTCGGTGGACTACGCCGGCACCGACGAGTCGGTCTTCATCGACGGTCGCTGGACCAGGCTGATGCATGGGCGGCGTCTGCGCCTGGTGCTCTGGTATGACAACGAGTGGGGCTACAGCAACCGGGTGGTCGACCTGGCCGCCCTGGTGGGAGGCGGCAATGGCTGAGCGCTATGCGGTGATCTGCGCCCGTGGCGGCTCCAGCCGCGTGCCGCGCAAGAACATCCTGCCCATCGGCGGCAAGCCGCTGATCGCCCATACCATCGAGGCGGCCAAGGCGAGCGGGCTGTTCGGCCACGTGGTGGTCAACTCCGAGGACGACGAGATCCTGGTCGCCGCCGAGGCGAGCGGCGCCGAACTCTATCGCCGGCCGCAGGCGCTGGCCAGCGGCACCACCTTCATGATCCAGGTGGTGCAGGAGATGATCGATAGTCTTGGCATGGCCGACGACGACGTGGTCTCGATCCTCTTCCCCACCTGCCCGCTACGCAACGCGGAGGATATCCGCGGCGCCTATCGGCTGTTCGTCGACCACGGCGCCACCACTCCGGTGGCGGCGGTGACCGAGTACGAGTATCCGATCCAGGTGGCGTTGTCGATCGACGGGGGGGGACGGCTGGCGCCGATGTTCGGCGACGACTACCGGAAGTCGACCCGCCACAACGACCACGCCAAGGCCTATCGCGCCAACTACTCGGTGATGTTCAACACCGCCGGTATGCTGCGCCGCCAGGGCAACCTCATCGGCGATGCGCCGATCCCCTTCGTGATGCCCTTCGAGCGATCCATCGACATCGACCACCCCTTCCAGATGGAGATGGCGCGGCTGTTGATCGAGCACGGTGAACGATGATGAGTGAGCGTCCCTTCAAGATCCTGATCACCCACGATCTCTACGACACCTTCCTCGATGAACTCCGGCGGCTCGGCGAGCCCTGTTTCGAGTGGGTGCGCATCGAGTACGACAACCACCACAAGCCGGACAACTACCTGGAGCTGCTGGCGGAGGCCGATGCCATCGTCGGTCGCAAGGACCTGTCGGACGAGGAGTACGCCGCCGCCGGCCGGCTCAAGTTCCTCCAACTGCCGATTGCCGGCTACAACCAGATCGACCTGGATCGCGCCGCGCGCAACGGTCTGCCGATCGCCAACAACGCCGGGGCCAACGCCATCTCGGTGGCGGAGCACTTCTTCTCGGTGGTGCTCGCGCTCTACCGCCACCTGTTCCACCACCACCAGACGGTGCTCGACGGCCAGTGGGTCAATCTCAAGCACTACAACCTGGAGATGCACGGCAAGACCGTTGGCATCGTCGGCCTCGGCAGCGTCGGCCGCCAGGTGGCGCGGCGCTGCCTCGCCTTCGGCATGCGGGTGCTCTACCACGACATCCGCGACGGCATGGAGGGGTTCGAGAGGGTGGAGGGGGCGGAGTCGCGCGATCTGGAATCGCTGGCGCGCGAAGCCGACATCGTCACCTTCCACGTGCCGCTCACCCACCGCACCAAGGGGATGATCAGCGAGGAGCTGATCGGCTGGATGAAGCCCACCGCCCTGCTGGTCAACCTCTCCCGCGGCGACCTGCAGGACGAGGCGGCGATCACCCGCGCCCTCGATGAGCGGCGGATCGCCGGGGTCGCCCTGGACGTGTTCTACGACGAACCCCCCGCCGCCGACCTGCCGCTGCTCGCCTACGGCCGGCCGGTCAGCGAGACCTGGGACGTGCTCGGTTTCCAGCGCGAGGTCCAGGTGGTCAGGGGGATCTTCTCCCCCCACTCCGGCCCCTCCAAGGAGACCCGGATGCGGGTGGTGGAACACGTGGTGGAGAACCTCTGCCGGGTCTACCGCGGCGAGACGCCGAAGGCCCTGGTGATCGATTACAGCAAGCTGTAGGCGGAGCGAGCGATGCGAGAACCCTTCTATCTGGTGGATTTCGACGGTGTGGTGTGCGACTCGCGGGCCGAGTGCATGGTCACCGGTTACGCCGCCTACCGCGAGCTGAAGGGGGAGCCCTTCGAACCCGCCTTCACCGTCGACGACGTCCCCGCCGATGCCGCCGAGGCGTTCATCCGTTTCCGCTATCTGGCGCGCACCGCCCGCGAGTTCATGGTGATCTGGGACCTGATCGAGGCGGGGAGCGCCATCGACCCCGACCTCCCCCTCGATCGTCAGTGGGAGATCGATGCGGCGCGCATCATGCGCTACCACGAGCTGTTCTATGCCACCCGCTACCGCTGGATGGAGCGGGATGAGCGGAGCTGGGTCGCCATCCACGCCCTCTTCCCGGGAATGAAGGAGTGGCTGGTCGCCCGCCTCGCCGAGGGGCGTGCCCACCTGGTCTCCTCCAAGGACAGCCGCTCGATTCTCACCATCCTGCGCAACAACGGCGTGGAGCTGCCCGACGACTTGGTTTCGGGCAACGAGGGTGGGGACAAGCCGGGCCACTTCCGCCGCCTGATCGAGGAGCACCCCGGCCGCGAGCTCTATTTCATCGACGACAACCTCGAGAATCTGGAGATGGCGGCGGCCCAGGGCATCGCCGGCTGCCTCTGCACCTGGGGGTATACCTGGGAAGGGGGGATCGAGGCGGCGAAACGGCAGGGATTTCCCACGCTCGGGCTCGACGGACTGGCGCAATTGGCCTGATTCGGTCGCCGTCGGGCGGGCGGTCGACGCATGCTCTTCTCCTCCGAACTCTTCATTTTCCTCTTTCTGCCGGCCGCGCTGATCGGCTACCAACTGGTTCGGCTCGCCTTCGGCGCGGAGGCCTCGCTCGGCTTCCTGGTTGCCGCCTCGCTGCTTTTCTATGGTTGGTGGCACCCGCCCCACGTGGTGCTGATCGTGGTTTCGGTGACCGCCAACTACGGGCTCGGGCGGTTGCTCTCCCGCGCCTCCCACGATGGTGGCGGGCGAGGACTGCTGACGCTCGGGGTGGTGCTCAACCTGCTGCTGCTCGGCTACTACAAGTACGCCGGCTTCATCGCCGGCGAACTCGGATGGGAGGGGGGGCTGGGCGGCGTCGTGCTGCCGCTGGCGATCTCCTTCTTCACGTTTCAGCAGATCGCCTATCTGGTGGACGTGCATCGAGGCGAGGTGCGGGATCCCAGCTTTTTGCACTTCAGCCTGTTCGTCCTCTTCTTCCCCCAGCTGATTGCCGGGCCGATCGTCCACCACAAGGAGATCATCCCCCAGTTCGTCGCCGGGTTGCGTGCGCCGCTGGCGGAGAACTTGAGCGTCGGGCTTACCCTGTTCGTCATCGGGCTGGTCAAGAAGGTCGTGTTGGCCGACGGCGTGGAGGGGTATGCCACGCCCCTGTTCGACGCCGCCGAGGGGGGCACGGCGCTCACCGCGGTGGAGGCCTGGGGTGGGGCGCTCGCCTACGCCTTCCAGATCTACTTCGACTTCTCCGGCTACAGCGACATGGCCTTGGGCGTGGCGCGCATGTTTGGTATTCGGCTGCCGCTCAACTTCGCCTCTCCCTACAAGGCGGCGAGCATCATCGACTTCTGGCGCCGTTGGCATATCACCCTGTCGCGGTTCCTGCGGGACTACCTCTACATCCCCCTCGGGGGCAACCGGCGGGGACGGGCGCGGCACTATCTCAATCTGGCGGTGACGATGCTGCTTGGCGGATTGTGGCACGGCGCCGCCTGGACCTTCGTCGCCTGGGGGGCGCTGCACGGGCTGCTCCTGGGGCTCAATCAGCTGTGGCGGCGGGGGTGCGCGCTGAGTGGCATCGATTTCAGTGACGCGGCGTGGTGGCGCTGGGGCGCGCGGCTGCTCACTTTCGCCACGGTGACCGTCGCCTGGGTGGTATTCCGGGCGGACTCCTTCGCCGGGGCGGAGCGCTATCTGTGGGCGATGTTCGGCGGCAACGGCGCCGGTCTCGACTTCAGCGCCGCCGGGCGTTTCGCCAACCTGGGTCCCTGGTTCCTGGGTGAGGGCGTGTTGAGCGGCGGCCGGTGGGCCTCCGGATGGGCGTTCGCCGCCATCCTCGGGGCGCTCTGGTGGATGGTGTGGAGCCTGCCCAACGCCCAGCAACTGCTCCGTCTGGAAGGGGCGGACGGGGAAGCGAGGTTGCGCTGGCGCCCTTCGCCCGGGTGGGCGTCGGCGGTCTGGCTGGGTTTCGTGCTCTGCTCGTTCTTGTTGTTCATGAGGGACGACAAGGTTTTCATCTACTTCCAGTTCTGACCATGGGTGATCCCAACTCCCCGGCAACGACGGTTCTGCGTGCCGATCATGGGCGCTTCCTGGCGCTCTTCGGGCTGCTCTCGCTTGCCCTGCTGGTCGCGCTGTTCGATTTCGACTACGCCGGGCGCATCGACGCCTACCAGGTCCCCCGGGCCGCCTACTTCGACACCGATCGCGGAGTGGTCCCGGTGAGCGAGGGGGCGTTGCGCGATACCTTTCTGCGTGGAATCGAGCGCTTCGAGGGGGGGCGGAGGTTGGTGTTGATCGGCAATTCGGTGGCCGCCGGGGCCGGGGCGATCGACCGTGGCTTCCTCAACGCCCGGTTGGCGGAGGGGTTCGATGTGATCAACGCCGCGCTGGTGGGCGACTACGCCGGGGCGAGCGCCTCGCTGGCGGTGGTGGGGATCGAAGCGGCGGAGCGCCGACGGCCCGCCGCGGGGTATGACATCGTCATCGTCTACCCCCTGGCCCGTTTCTACACCGGCGACCAGTACTGGCGTTCGGCGGCGATTCACGGTCTGGCGGAGGCGTTGAAGGTGGAGCGCTACGTGACGCCTGCCAAAGGCGCGGCGGCCGAGGGCGCGGCGTGGTGGAGCCGCCTGCTGCTCGGTAACATGCGCTGTCCGATCAACAAGAGCCGGTTGTCGGCGTGGATCGCCGACGGTGAACCGTGGTGCGAGGGGGCGCCCTCCCGCGAGGTGCGCCGCCCCCAATGGTTGAGGCGCCACGCCGCCGGAGTCCGCGCCGGCATGGAACCCGGCGAGATGGGGCAGGTGTTCTGGAAGCAACTGGCGCACTACGCCCGGGACGGAGTCATCGAGAACAATGTGAAGATGCTGGGGGTTTCGATGGGACGCCTCGAGGCCTATCTCCAGGACCGCGGAATCCCCCACCGCTTCAGCTTCCTGCTGATCGGCGCGGCTCCGGTGGCGATGGCGGCCCTCGGTGCGGAGCGGCGCGGCCGCCTGCGGGCGCTGGAGCACGAGTTGCTGGCGCGGATCGCCGCGGAGCACCCCTTGTGGCGGGTGGAGGCGCTGCGCGACTACCCCGACGACGACTATTTCGACGTCCATCATTTGAACGAGCGCGGTTTGGCGCGACTGGCCGAGCGGGTCGCCGCGATCGGTGCAGGCGCGTTGGAACCCCGGGAGGCGGTGCGATGAAGGTGCTGGTCGCCAGCAACGGTCACAAGGACCTGCTTACCCCCGCCCAGGCCTGTCGCGCCATCGCCGAGGGGATGGTGCGGAGCGGGGTGGAGGTGGAGTGCGCGCCGATGGCCGACGGCGGCGACGGCCTGATCGAGGTGATGACCGCCGGGGTCGGCGGGCGGGTGGAGTCGGTGCCCGCCCACGATGCGCTGTTCCGGCCCCGCGAGGCGCGGCTGGGTCTGCTCGACGACGGGGCCACCGCGGTGATCGAGATCGCGGAGGCGGCGGGATCGGCGATCCTCGCTCCCCACGAGCGCCAGACCATGGTGGCCACCTCCTTCGGCGTCGGTGAGCTGATCCTCGCCGCGGTGGAACGGGGGCGCCGGCGGATCATCGTCGGCCTCGGCGGTTCCATCGTCACCGATTGCGGCATGGGTATGGCCCAGGCCCTGGGGGTGGAGTTCCTCGACCGTGACGGGGCGCCGCTGGCGCCGCTCTGCAACCGGGGCCACAACGCCCTCAGCCTGATGGCGGTGGGCGGCTTCCGCCGCGACCGCCTGCGCGTCGATCCCGGCGCCCTCGAGCTGGTGGTGGCGGCCGACGTGGAGACGGTGCTGCTCGGCGAGCACGGCCAGGCGGCCACCTTCGGCCCGCAGAAGGGGGCCGACGCGGTGGAGATCGCCTATCTCGACCGCGGCCTGAGCAACCTGGCGGCGGTGATCCGTAGGGAGAGCGGGATCGAGGTGGATATACCGCTGGCCGGGGCGGCGGGCGGCCTCGGCGCGGGACTCCACGGCTTTCTCGGCGCCGAGCTGCGCCTCGGTGCCGAACTGGTGGCGGCGGAGCTGGCGTTGGAGCGGCGTATCGCCGACGCCGATCTGCTGGTGGTGGGGGAGGGGCGGATGGACCGCACCACCCTGCACAACAAGGGGCCCTACTACCTGGCGCGCATCGCCCAGGCGTCGGGGACCCCGGTGGTGGCGGTGGTGGGGGTGGCCGAAGAGCGGCCGGCGCTGTTTCGCGCCATCTACCCCGGCCCCGCCCTGGGCGGCGGCGAGCTGACCTCCGCCGAGGCGTGGCGCAGGCTCTCCCGGGCGGCGGGAGAGGCGATTGACGAGATGCGGGAACAGGCATGAAGCGTATCAACAAGATCATTGAATTGCTGGAGCGGGACCAACCGGTGTACTACGACAGCACATCGGATTTCACCTACGAGAACGGGGTGAGGATGGCCTCCACCTGGGCCGACTACATCCGGCTCGACCTGGAACATGGTCCTTTCGACCTCGGCGGCATCGACCGCTTCATGCAGGGGCTGGTGGCCGGTGGACCCACCGCCGGCGGCCACCGTACCCCGGCGATCGTGGCGGAGCTGCCGTTTCAGGGGAGCAGCCGCGAGGTGGTGGAGAGCAACGTCTGGATCGCGACCCAACTGCTCGCCCGCGGCGTCCACGGTCTGCTGCTCTGCCATGCCGAGTCGCCCGAGGCGGTGCGCGCCTTGGTCGAGGGGATCCGCTACCCGCTGCAGCCGGTGGACGAGCGGCTCGGCCTGGCCATCGGCAGGCGTGGTCACGGCGGCGAGAAAGGGGCCGCGGCGGTGTGGGGCGTGACGCCCAAGGAGTACATGCGGCGCGCCGACCCCTGGCCGCTCAACCCGGAGGGCGAGCTGGTGATCGGGGTGAAGATGGAGAACCGCCGCGCGGCCGAGCACTGCGAGGAGACCGCCCGGGTGCCGGGGCTCTGCTTCGGCGAGTGGGGCCTCGGTGATATGTCGCTCTCCTTCGGCTATGCGGAGAAGCCGGACTTCCCGTTGCCCGCGGAGCTGGAGGCGGTGCGCCTGAGGATCTGGAACGCCTGCCGCGACGCGGGGCTGCGCTTCCTCGGTATCGTCACGCCGCAGAACGTCACCGAGCTGATCGACCGCGGGATGCGGATCTGCCGGGCCTACGATCTCAAGGCGGTGGAGATCGGCAAGCGGCACACCGGGCGGGACGACTGAACCCCCATGGAGGGGCGCGGGGAGGTGAGGGAGCACGGCGGGGTGGGCCCTTCGATGCTGCTGGTCGACCGCTACCAGCCGTCCTTGGAGCCCCCGCACCGCGGGGTCCAGGTGGTCCGCTGGGACGGGCTGTCCGGCCGCGAAGGGGAGATCGCCCTCTCCCTGCGACTGGAACGGGACGACGCGCGCCTCCGGCAACGGCTGTATGAGCTGATCGACCGGATGGGCGAGTCGGTGGTGGCGGCCTGCGCCGGGATCGCCCCGGAGCCGTTGGACGGGCTCTCGTTCTGGTGGCTCGGGGTGGTGGCGGAGAAGGATATCCACCAGTTGCCGCAGTTGGAGGAGTTGATGCGCTGCTGGGCGCTCGCCGAGCTGGTGCGCGAGGGCGGCTATCGTGACGTGGAGATCCGGCTCTCCTCCCCGAGCGCCCGTGCGGCGGCGCGCGGGGTGTGCGAGCGGCTGGGGTTGACGGTGCGCGGGGCCGCCGGGCGTCGCTGGCGTCGGCTCTCCCTGCGCGCGGGCTTCGACCGGTTGCCCCACACCCTGCGGGCGCTCATCTTCCTCGGCCGTTATCTGTGGCGCCGCCGCGCGCTTTTCGGCTACCCGACGGCCGCCGACGGTGCGCTCGACGCGCAAGCCGGTGAGAAATGCGGGCTGGGAGTGGTCGGCTACTTTCCCAACTTCGATCCCGGGGCGGCGGCGGACGGGGTGTTCCGCTCGCGCTACTGGGGCGGGTTGCATGAGCTGTTGGAGGGGGCGGCTCGGCCGGTCGACTGGTTGCTGCTCTTCTCGCCGAGCGCGCAGTGCCCCGATGGTGCGGCGTTCCGCGCCCTGCTGGATCGCTTCAACCTCCGCCGCGCGGGTGACGGCCGCGGCCGTCAGCGCCTCGTACCCCTCGACGGGTTCATGAGCTGGGGGGGCGTCGTGGCAGTCCTGGCGCGCTATTTACGCCTGTGGAGGAGTGCCGGTACAATCCGTCGCCGATTGCGTCCGTTGATCGCCGGGTTGGATCGGGAGGTGCCGTTGTGGCCGCTGTTCGGTGATGCGGTGGGCCGATCGCTGCGCGGTGTGGCGGCGATGCACGGGCTCATCGCGGCCCATCTGTTCGCGCGGATGGCAAGCGCCCGCGGAGGCGGGGAGGCGGGTTACCTCTACCTGCGGGAGAACCAGCCGTGGGAGCGGGCGATGCTTCATGCCTGCCGCCGCGCCGGGGGCGGCGAGTTGATCGGGGTGGTCCACAGCAAGGTGCGCCGGCACGATTACCGCCAGTTCAACGCCCCGGGGTACTGGGATGGCGTGGGGCGCCCCGGCGGCTGTCCCGAGCCGGATCGGATCGCGGTGAACGGTCGTGGCGCCCGGCAGTTGCTGGCCGCCGCGGGGGTTCCCGAGGGGCGTCTGGTGGACGTGGAGGCGTTGCGTTACCTCTATCTCCCGGCGCTCAAGCGAACCTCGCGCCACCCCGGCGGCGCGGGTTCGCTGCTGGTGCTGGGGGAGATTTCGGCGGCGGCCACGGAGGAGCTGCTGGAGATGTTGGCCGAGGCGCTCGCCCGTTTCCGGCTGGAGATCGGGGTGATGGTCAAACCACACCCGTTCTGCCCGTTGGACGAGCCGTTGGCGCGGCTCGGCCTGGTGCCGTCGGTGGAGGTGGTGGGCGGCGCGCTGGAGGCGCTCTGGCCGCGGGTCGGGATGGTGTTCTGCGGCAATACCACCGCGGCCGCCCTGGAGTCGGCCTATCTCGGGCTGCCGACCATCGTCGCCCGTCCGGTGGACGGGTTCAATGTGAGTTCGATGCTCGGCGTGCCGGGCGTGCGGTTCGTCGGCGACGGGCGGGAGCTGGCCGAGGCGGTGCGCGATCCCGAGTCACCGCGGCTCGATCCGGACTTCTTCTTTCTCGATCGGGATCTGCCGCGCTGGAAGCGGTTGTTGGATATCCACTGAAGTTTTGGGGGGTGGGGTGAAAGTCTTAATCTTGGCGGGGGGACTCGGCACGCGGCTCAGCGAGGAGACCGAGCTGAAGCCCAAACCGATGGTCGAAATCGGCGGGCGCCCGATTCTCTGGCACATCATGAAGCTCTATTCCCGCTACGGATTCAACGAGTTCGTCATCCTGCTCGGCTACAAGGGCTACCTCGTCAAGGAGTACTTCGCCAACTATTTCCTCCACCAGAGCGACGTGACCATCGATCTGGCGGGCAACGGGATGGAGATCCACAACAGCAGTTGCGAGCCGTGGAAGGTGACCCTGCTCGACACCGGGCTGGAGACCATGACCGGCGGGCGCATCCTGCGCGCCCGCGAGTTCGTCGGCGATCAACCCTTCCTGTTGACCTACGGCGACGGGGTGGCCGATATCGACATCCTCCGGCTGGTCGACTTCCACCGTGGCCACTCCGGAATGGTGACCATGACCTCGGTGCAGCCGGCGGGGCGTTTCGGTGCCCTCGACGTCGAATCCGACCTGCGGGTGTCGAGGTTCCTGGAGAAGCCGAAGGGGGATGGCGCCTGGGTCAACGGAGGGTTCTTCGTGTGTGATCCGCAGGTCTTCGACTACATCGCCGGCGACGCCATGGTGTTCGAGGAGGAGCCGCTCCAACGCTTGGCCCGCGAGGGGCATCTCTATACCTTCCATCACGACGGCTTCTGGAAGTGCATGGACACGCTGCGCGACAAGCGCGTTCTGGAGGAGATGTGGGCGCGCGGCGAGGCCGCGTGGCGTGTCTGGTAGCGGTCGGGAAATGCAGGCCAGAACCAGCTTGATCTACCGCAACATCCGCCTCTACCGGCTGATGATGAACGTACTCTACCTGGGGCGATACACCCGGCGTTTCGACGAGGTCATCGCCTGTCTCGACCCGGCCCGCGATCACACGGTACTGGAGTTCTGTTTCGGTGACGTCTACGTGGCGGAGTGGTGTCGCCGCCACGGAATCGAGTGGACGGGGATCGACTTGAATGCCCATTTCGTCGATTTCGCCGCCGCCCGGGGTTACCGCGCGCTGCATGGCGACCTGCGCGAACAGACCTCCCTGCCTGCCGCCGACGTGGTGGTGACGATGGGCTCGCTCTACCACTTCCATGACATGCTGGCGGAGTTGCTGGAGCGGGTGATGGCGGTGTCCCGCCGCTGGGTGATCTCCGAGCCGATCCGCAATCTGTCGAGCGCCGGCGGCCTGCTCGGCATGTTGGCAAGCCGTTCCGCCGACGCGGGGCACGGTCACGAGGTGTTCCGCTATGATGAGCGCACCCTCGCTGCCGCCCTGGCGGCGGCGTGCGGGGAGCGGTACGAATATGAATTGATGCGGCTCGGCCGCAAAGATGCGGTATGGGAAGTGCGATGGAAGTCAGCGTAGTCATCCCGGTCTTCAACAGCGAGGAGGCCCTGCCGGAGTTGTGCCGGCAGCTGTGGGATGCCCTCGACGGGCGCGAGTTCGAGGTCATCCTGGTCAACGATGGCAGCGCCGACCGCAGCTGGGAGGTCATCGAGCGGTTGAGCCGGGAGTTCGGCGTGGTCGGCGTCTGTCTGGCGCGCAATTTCGGCCAGGACAACGCGATCATGGCCGGTCTCGGCCGCGCGGTCGGGGCGAGCGTGGTGATCATGGACGACGATCTTCAGCACTCGCCCTACGATATCCCGCTGCTGCTGGCCGAGGTGGAGCGAGGGGCCGACGTCTGCTACGCCGACTATAGCCGCCACAAGCGACAGGCGTGGTGGAAGAACCTCGGCAGCCATCTCAACTCCAAGCAGGCCGAATACCTGATCGGCAAGCCGGGGGAGATCTATCTTTCGCCGTTCAAGGCGATCCGGCGGATCGTGGTGGATTCGGTGATTCAGTACGAGGGGCCCTATCCCTACGTCGACGGGCTGATCTTCCGGGCCACCAGCGCGGTGACCCAGGTTCACGTCGAACACCGTGCGCGCGATCAGGGCAAGAGCAACTACAACCTGCGGCGTTCGTTGTCGGTCTTCTTCAAACACACCACCGGGTTCTCGGTCGCGCCGCTGCGGATCGCGTCGTTGATCGGGCTGCTCTCGGCGCTGTTCGGCTTCGTCCTCGGGACGTTCTACATCTACGACTACTTCACCTCCGAGGTGATGATCGAGGGGTGGACCACCCTGGTGGCGCTGCTGCTCTTTCTCGGCGGCATGACGCTGATGTCGCTGGGGCTGATCGGCGAGTATCTCGGCAGGATGTACCTGACGGTGAACCGGCGGCCCCAATACGTCATCCGCAAGGTGGCGCGGTGACCCGCTATCACGCGCTGCTGCTGGTCTCGATTCTGTTGACCGTCGGTGTCCAGTCGGCGCTCAAGGGGATCGCCATGCGCCATGCGGGGAGTATCCTGGCGGGCGTCGCCGACCCCCGCTTCTATCTGATTCTGGGGCTCTACGGCGCGGCGCTCGCGGCGTGGTTCGTCGCCGCCTCGCGGATCCAGTTCACCGTGCTGATTCCCGCCAACATCCTGACCGTGGTGCTCGGCGGGGTGGTCGGCTACCTTTATTTCGGCGAGTCGATGGGGAGCCGCAAGCTGCTCGCCTATGGCCTGATCGTTGTCGGGATCGTGGTACTGGTGAGCGATGAGGCGGGCTCGTGAGCGGACCGCAAGCGGGCAAGGGGGGTGGTGAGGCGCGCGCGCGGGGAGAGGTCGAGGTGTTCGCCGCGGAGGCCGAGGAGGGCCACGGCGATTTCGAGGCCTACCTGATCGACGAGATGGCGCGGGCCGAGGCCGCGGGACACTTCTGGTTCACCGCGCGGCTGGCGTGGATCGAGGCGCTTTTCCGGCGCTGGGTGCCTGCCGGCGCCTCGACCCTCGACATCGGCGCCGGCACCGGGCGGGTGGCGGCGCGTCTGTGCGAGCTGGGGTATCGCGTGGCGGTGGGGGATATCCACCGCTCCGGCCTCGAGCGGGCGCGTCAGGCGGGGGTCGAAACCCGCTATCTGATGAATATCTACGAGCCGCCCTTCGACGACGCCTTCGACGTGGTTTCCCTGTTCGATGTGGTGGAACACCTGGAGGAGGATCGGCGCGCCGTGGAGAACGTCTACCGCATGGTTGCGCCGGGTGGCTTGACGGTGCTGACCGCACCGGCCCACGCCTGGTTGTGGAACCGCCATGACGAGCTCTCCGGGCACAAGCGCCGCTATACCCGTGCCACCCTCTCGGCGCTGGTCGAAGGGGCCGGCTTCGAGGTGCTCCACAGCGCCTATTTCTTCAAGTTCCTGCTCCCGCTGCTGGTCTTGCGCCGGCTGCTCGGAGAGCACCATGAGGCGGCGGACGAGGTGCCGCGGGATGGGATTTTCAGCATCCATCCGCTGCTCAACCGCGCGCTGGGTGTGCTCTGCTCGATGGAGCGGGGCGTCGCACCGCTGTTGCCCGAATGGGGTGGGGGCAGTGTCGTGGTCGTGGGGCGCAAGCCTCCAGCCTAATGAACCACTCTTAGGAGTTCCAACGTCGATGCGTTCGGTTCCATTTAATCGCCCCCATGTCGATGAGGCGATGATTCGGCGCGCCAATGAGGCGCTTCTCTCCGGGGATATCGGCGGGGACGGGGCGTTCAGCCAACGTGCCGAGGCGATTCTCGAGCGCGAGACGGGAGTCGGGCGGGCGCTGCTCACCACCTCCGGAACCCACGCCCTGGAGATGATGGCGATTCTGCTCGACCTGCGCCCGGGCGACGAGGTCATCGTCCCCTCGTTCACCTTCGTCTCCACCGCCCTGGCGTTCGTCATGCACGGCGCGACGCTGGTGTTCTGCGACGTTCGCGAGGATACGCTCAACCTGGATGAGCGCTGCCTCGCGCGGCTGGTGAGCGCGCGCACGCGCGCGATCGTCCCGGTCCACTACGCGGGGGTCAGCTGCGAGATGGGCGAGATCCGCCGGATCGCGGCGGAGTGCGGCGCGCTGGTGCTGGAGGACAATGCCCACGGCCCCTTCGGCGGATATCACGGCGAACGCCTCGGCAGTATGGGCAGCCTCGCCGCGCTGAGCTTCCACGAGACCAAGAACCTGACCACCGGTGAGGGTGGCGCGCTGCTGATCAACGACGAGCGTTTCATCGAACGCGCCGAAATCATCCGCGAGAAGGGGACCAACCGCTCCCAGTTCGTCCAGGGGCGGGTGGACAAGTACACCTGGGTCGACAAGGGCTCCAGCTACGTGATGTCCGATATCCTGGCCGCCCTGCTCTACGCCCAGTTGGAGGACTACCGGTCGATCCAGGCGCGGAGAGCCGACGTTTGGGGGCGCTACTTCGACTCGTTGACGGAGTGGGCGGCGGAGCAGCGCGTGCGTCTGCCGGTGGTGCCGCCGGGGTGTGAGCAGAGCTTTCACATGTTCTACCTGTTGATGGACGACCAGGCGCAGCGCGACCGTTTCATCGCCGAGATGAAGGAGGAGGGGATCGGCGCGGTGTTCCACTACCCGCCGCTGCACCGCTCCCGGCCGGCGTTGGAATATGGCGCCGCGGGGGCCGACTGTCCGGTCAGTGAATCGATATCGGGCCGCCTGGTTCGGCTCCCCTTTTACACCGGCATGGGCGAGGACGAGCAGCGCCACGTCATCGATCGGGTGAAGCGCCACCGCGCGTAAGGGCTCGTCCGTGAACAAGTTGAACATCTGGACCGCCGATGCATCCTCCCCGGCGGCGTTGCGCCTCCTCAACATACGAGGAGTATGCCTTCGTCGGCGCGCCTTGCCGGGGAGGCGCCTCGACGCCCCATATGTTCAACTTGTTCACGGACGAGCCCTAAGGGCTTGCAATGGGTGAGAACCTCAAAGGCTCCACGGTGGCGCTGCTGCTGTCGCTGATCGCCGTGGTCGAGCTGTTCAGCTATGGCGCCGGACTGCTCCACCACTACATCTACAACGTGGAACCGCTGCTCTCGCTAGGCATCGCCGAAGACGACTTTCTCGGTCCCGGCAATCCGCTGACCTTCACCTACCACTTCATCCGCCACGTAACGCCGCTGCTCGACAGCGACTGGCGCTACCTGTTTCTGGCCTTCGCCCAGCGTCTGGTGCTGCTGTGGTTGCTCTACCGGGTAGCGCTGGAGCTGCTGGGGCGGCGTGGTGCGGCGCTGGCGGTGACGCTGCTGTTCGCCCTCTCCTACAACTACTACGCCCACGGCCTGGTCCACCTGGGGCTGTGGAGCAAGCTCAAGTTCATGCCGATCACCCTGGCGGCGACGCTGCTCTTCGCCGGCATGTGGGCGCAGCTGCGGGGGCGTGCGGCGTGGGGGTACGGTCTGTTCCTGGCGGCGATGCAGGTACACCCCTTGAACAGCGTCGCGGCGCTGGCGTTCATCGTGCCGGGGCTGTGGTGGCATGCCGCCGCCAGCGGCCGGGGCGTGCGCACCCACCTGGCGGGGACGCTGCTGCTTGGCGCGGGGGTGGGGTATCTGGCCTGGGCCACCATGGGGCATCCGCTGCCGGGGCTCGCGGCGTCCACCGGAGAGTGGTACCGATACGCCTACTTCCTCGATCCGGACGATGTCTCGGCGCTCTGGTCGCTGGGGTTCGGCGGGTTCCTCTATCTCCCGATGCTGTTCGGCGCGCTCTACCTGTCGTGGCGGGAGCGGGAGGGACGCGGGCGTCTCGATCACCTGTTGTGGGGGGCGACGCTGGCCTTGGTGATGGTGCTCCTGTTGGAGCTGATGCACCGCGGGGGGATCTTTCTTGGCCGCTTTTCCGAGTTGTTCATCGGCGTGGAGGTGCGGCGGGGGCTGTGGGTGGCGGCGCTCCTCTCGCTGGCACGGATCGCCCGCTGGGCGGCCGATCGCCGCACGGTCGCGGGGGGTGTGGAGGGGGCGATAGGTGCCGCGGCGGTCGCCGTTTACCTGCTCCCTTCGTCGTTGGCGACCGTCCTGGTCTGCGGCGCGTCGGCGCGCCTCCGCCGATCGGCGCCGCTATGGGGATTGACCGCCGTGGCGGCGGGGTTCGGTGTCGTTCAGTATCTTTATTACGCGGATCGGGGCTACACCCGTACCGTCCTCTCCTCACTGATCATCGCCGCGGTGGCGGCGGCTCTTTACGCCGCGGTCGCGGCGAGGGGCCGGACGGATCGGCGGATCGCGGTGGTGGCGGTTCCGCTGCTCCTCGTGCTGGGGGCCGGCCTTGCCTACGGCGTATACCAGGGGCGTATCGCTCAGAGCCTGGTTGCGGGGGGGGGCGACAGCGGGGAGCGCTACTTCGAGGAGTTGGCCCTCCAGGTGCGCAAGGGGGCGGGGCACCTCTCGCTGGCGGCGTGCATGCGGGCGTTGCCGCCGGGCGGCGGCAAGGTGGCGATCCCCCCGGCCCGCGGATTCCGCGACTTCGACTTCGCGCGCGAGGTCTACATCGACGGCACCGATCTGGACTACTCGTTGTTCACCAAGCGGCAGTACGAATATTTCAAGGCCAAGATCCGCGCGCTGTACGGCGAGCGGGGGCTGGCGCGGTTCGTGCGCCTGGTGGAGGGGCGGGAGGTGGCGGACAAGGCGCAGTGGATGGAGCGGGTCGACGCGATCCATCGCGATGTGGTGCCGGCGGAGATCGCCGATCGTCTCGCCCGCCTCGGGATCGGTTACTGGATGACCGACCGGCCGTTGGCGGACTCCTCGCCGGTATGCGCGGACGGGAAACTGTTTGTCTATCGGGTTCCCTAGTTCACCTCATCCAGGCGAGTTCGAATCATGTCTTCCCCACTCTTCTCCGTTGTCATTCCCACCTACAACCGTTCCAGGATCCTGGGCCGGGCGGTCTCCAGCGTGCTCGCCCAGAGCTGCGGCGATTTCGAGCTGATCATCGTCGACAACGGCTCCACCGACGATACCGCCCAGTGGCTTGAGGCGACCTTCAGCGACCCGCGTATCCGCTACCACTACCAGACGGGGACCGGCAATCCGGCCGGTCCGCGCAATACCGGCATCGGTCTCGCCCGCGGGGAGTGGATCTGCCTGCTCGATTCGGACGACGAATGGCTGCCCGAAAAGCTCGAGGCGGTTAAGGAGGCGCTGTCCGGTCGGCCGGATGTCGATCTCTGCGGCCACAACGAGTGGATGGTCGACGATCGCACCGGCGAGGTCGTCCGCGTGGTGAACAGCGGGCCGGCCGCGGCCGACATGTATGGTGAGATGCTGCGCGACGGCAACCGGCTCTCCCCCTCGGCCACGGTGCTGCGCAAATCCTTCCTCGACGGGCACGGCCTGCGGTTCAGCGAGTCGCCGGACCTCGTGGTGGTCGAGGACTACGACTTCTGGCTCAACTGCGCCTTTCACGGTGGGCGGTTCCTGTTCATCGACCGTGTGTTGGGCCGCTATTTCGTGGGTGACGACAACCTGATCCGGCGCTTCCCGCGCTACTGCGACAACCTCCGGTCGCTATTCCACCGCCACGTCTTCGAGGTGCCGCACGGGATCCCCGACAAGGAGCGGCTATGGCGCTCGCTCCGCTCGCGGGTGGCGCTCTGCTTCGCGCGCCGGGCGCTGGCCCAGCGGCGCTACGGCGAGTGGCTGCGCCAGCTCGCCGCCATCGTGGTGCTGGCCGATCGGCGCATGTTGACGGTATTCGCGCGCAAGGCGGCACGCCGCCTGCGGGCGGTGTTCGGCCTGCGCTCGGGTTGAGGCGGGCGCGGATGAAGCAGCCGATTTCCGGCAAGCCCCTCGCGCCCTTGGCGGATGGCCACACGGGGGCGCCGCCGCTCCCCCTCCTCGATAAGACGCGCCGCTTCTATCCGCGGGGACGCGACGCGCTCTTCGCGGCGTTGACCCTGCTGGGGGTCGCACCCGGAGCGCGCGTTCTGGTCCCTGCCCTGATCTGCGATTCGGCCCTCGCGCCGCTGCGGGCGGCGGGCATCGAGCCGGTGTGGATCGACGTGCGCGAGGACTTCTCCATCGACGTCGCGCGGCTCGAGGAGACGGTGGCGCGGAGTCGGCCGGCGGCGGCGTTGCTGGTGCGCTACTTCGGCTTCGGGTGCGGACTCGCCGGGGCGGTGGAGCGGCTGCGCGGGTTGGGGGTGCCGGTGGTGGAGGATCGATGCCACTGCTGGGTCTCCGACGCGGCGTTGTTGGGTGAGGCGGCGGTCTACAGCCTGCGCAAGTTCATCCCGGTCGGCGACGGCGGAATGCTGGTGGTGGCCGGCGGACCGGACAGGCTGCCGCCCCCGCCCTCCGGCGAAGGGGACGGCCACCGCCGTGCGGATCTGCGCTTCGCGGTCAGGAACTGGGCGGAGCGGGCGCTCTTCGGCTGGGGCGGCTCCAATCCCTATGCCGAGGGGACGGTGATCGGGCGGCTGCGCGGGGGCGGCGGCGGGGCGGCGGCCCTCGACCCTGCCGTCGCGCCGCGGGTGCCGTCGCGGCGCCTGGTCCGTTATCTGCGGTCGCCCGCGGTGTCCGAAGCGGTGGTCCGCCGGCGGCGGGAGAACTTCGACTATCTGGCCACGCGGCTGGCGGCGTTGGGTATCCAGCTGCCGTGGGCGCGGTGCGCCGAGGACGAGGTGCCGATGGGGTTGCCGCTGATCGACGCCGGTGGGCGTCTGGTCGAGCGTCTGCGCGCCGACGGCATCGGCGCCTACCGGTGGCCGGGGGAGGAGTTGCCGCCGGAGGTGGAGGCGGGAGGCTTCCCGTGCGCCTCCCGCCTCGGTCGCCGGACGGTGGTATTGCCCATCCATCAGGACCTGGGGCCCGCGCAGTTGGAGCGGATCGCGGAACGTTGTGCGGGCTAGGAGGCTGTCGGAC
>NZ_BAAHXB010000037.1:0-48317 GCF_054657215.1 Endothiovibrio diazotrophicus | reverse complement strand
TGGAGCTCACCCTCATTAGCGGCGAGGCGGTGGAGCAGGGCGTCATCTACCCCGCCCGCTACGGCTCGCCCAACCCGCTCGACGACGGCCTCTACTGGAGCGCCACGGTGAATCCGGCGATGCGCGGCGAGTTCCGCTATACCATGCACTTCACCCTCTTCCCGCCGGTCACTGGCGACGACCCGGCGGGTGAGTCGGTGGTCCTCACCCATGATGCGCGCATCGACCTTGTCGAGGAGCGGATCCGCGACGGTTTCGCCGCGCTCCGCCGGCAGTCGCCATGAAGACCATCGCCATCGTCTCCCTCCTCGACGTGGTCGGCGTGCTGAGTAACGGCCGGTTGGCGGGCAACCTCTACCTGATGGACGACAATCGGCTGCACGGCTCGCTGGACCAGGGCAGCGAGATCCTCAAGACCAGGGTGGAGCGGGGCGATCGCCTGGTCTGGGTGGTCCAGTTGCTGGAGTGCGAGGCCTACGCCGCCATCTCGGCGATCGAGATCGACCCGGCCATCGAGATCGACCCGGCGATCTGCGAGCCGCAGCCCCACCGCTCCCCCGATGGCGACGTTGCCTACTGGGTAGGGGTGGTGAAGCGGGATATCACCGGACCGGAGCCGGTGCCCTATCGCCTGAGCTACCGCGTGGCGGGACAATCGGCACCGTTCTCGATGGCCTCGGGAACCAATCCCCGCGACCGCCCCGCGCTGGTCGGCGCGGACTACTCGCCGGTGTAGCGCCATGCCCACCCGGCCCAACGCCCCCCAGGTGAACATCGTCTCCGTGGTCGACGTGAGGAAGGCCCTCGATCGGGGCACCCTGCAGGGTGCCATCTACATGACGGACAACAGCGTCGGCAGCGCCCACAAGGGCACCGACCGCTTGAGTACCGCCTGCCTCGGCGGGCAGGTGGTCAACTGGGTGATCTACCCGTTGGAGGCCCCGTTGGACTCCGTTCGGGTGACGCGCATCGCCTTCGCCGAGCGTGCGGTGTGCGGCAAGCTGAAGGCCTACGGTGAGGCGATCGCCCCCTTCGGTCCCTATCCCGAACGCACCCCCAGCTACGACTACTGGGCCGGTCTGGTCCTGCCCGAGGCGCCACCGGGCATCCATCGCTACCACTTCGAAATCGAGCTGAGGGGGGAGGGGGGCCCTCGTCGGTTCCTGTTGAACTCTCCCTCGTTACGGGTTGTCCCAACTTCCCGGTATCTTGTTGATTCGAATGGTGATTCCGTCCGCAGCTTGTTGGCCGGACGGGGTGATGGGTGAAACTACGGATGGCGACCCAGGCGGGCTCTACCACACTTTGTGCACGTGGTGCGCAGGGGCCTTCCCGAGCCGCACAGGGACGTTCCACAGGGGCTCGTCGCGGTGAAGTTGAACACATGGCTGGTCGGGGCCGTCACCCTGCTTTTCACCGTTGCCTTCGGGGTGATGGAGCGGGCGGCCTACCGGGATGCCGAGGCGGAGGCGCGTACCGAGCTGCTCCACGTCGGCGACCACCTCTACCACCTGCTGATGGCCACCCGGCAGGTCTACCAGCACAGCTTCATCGACAGCGGGCTGCCGGTCAACGACAAGACCCTCGGCCTGCTCCCCGCCCATGCCATGGCGCGGATCTCCGAGGTGTTCCGCGAGAAGGAGCGCTCCGGGGTGCGCTTCTCCAACGTCTCCGACCGTCCGCGCAACCTGCTGTTGCGGGCCGATGCCGTCGAAATGAAGGCGATCGACTGGTTCCGCGAACATCCGGAGGAGACCGTCCGCTTCACCCCCTTTCGCAGCCCGCAGGGCGCGGAGTACTTCCTCTACGCCCGCCCCATCCGTGTCGAGCCCTACTGTCTGCGTTGTCACGGCGAGAAGGCGTCGGCCCCGCCCTCCATCCGTGAGCGCTACGACGCCGGTTACGGCTACGGGGTGGGGGAGCTGCGGGGAATTCTCAGCATCAAGCTTCCCGCCGCCCATCTGGCAGAGCGGGTCGGTGCCCGCTATTGGCAGCGCTTCGCGTTCCACCTGACGGCCCTCGGGGCCACCCTGGCCGTGCTGCTGTTGCTGCTGCGCCATACTGTCCACGAGCCTCTGAGCCGTCTCGCCGCGGCGTTGAGCACCTTCGGCGAGCGCGGCGAGGTGCGCCTGCCGGGGCGACTGCCGGGGGCGGAGTTCCAGGCGGTCGGCGCGGCTTTCGAGGGGATGGCCCGTTCGATCCGCGAGCAGCAGCGGGCGCTCGCCCGCCGTGAGGCGGAGGTGCGGCTGCTCCTCGACTGCTCCGGCGAGGGGATCTACGCGGTGGACCGCGATGGGGTTTGCGTGCGCTGCAATCCGCGGGCGGCCGAGCTGCTTGGCTACTCCGATCCCGCGCTCCTGCTCGGTCGCCCCTCCCACACGCTGTTTCATCATCACCATGCCGACGGCACCGAGTTTTCACCGGATGACTGCCCCACCGCCGAGGTGATCCGCGACGGCCGGCCGTTGCGCGTGGACGACGAGGTGTTCTGGCGTGCCGACGGCACCCCGCTGCCGGTGGAGTACCTGATCCGGCCGATCGTGGAGGAGGGGGAGATCGTCGGTGCGGTGGTCAGTTTTCATGACACCACCGAACGCCTGCGTGTCGAGCAGCGGCTGCGCGAGGCGAAGGAGGCGGCGGAGGCGGGCAACCGGGCCAAGGGCGAGTTCCTGAACATGGTCAGCCACGAGATCCGCACCCCGCTGAACGCCGTCATCGGCATGGCCGATCTGCTGGTGGAGAGCCCGCTCGACGCCGAACAGCGGCGCTACGTGGAGCTCTCCCAGCGCGCCGGCGAGGTGCTGCTGGTCCTGATCGACGAGATCCTCGACTTCTCCCGGGTGGAGTCCGGGGAGCAGGCGCTGGAGCTGGCGCCGCTGGAGTTGGCCGCGCTGGTCGAGGGGGCCCTCGCGGTGGTCTCTCCGCAGGGGCGGGAGAAGGGGCTTCTGATGACGCTGGAGATCGCCCCCGGGTTGCCGCGGCGGGTGGTGGGAGACGCGCGGCGGCTGCGCCAGATCCTGGTCAACCTGCTCGACAACGCGGTCAAGTTCACCGAACGGGGCGCGGTATGGTTGAACGTGGAGCGGCCGAAGTCGGGGGGCGAGGGGGCGCTGCGCTTCGCCGTCGGTGACACCGGTATCGGCATCGCCGCGGAGCAACGGGTGCTGGTCTTTCAGCCGTTCACCCAGGCGGACGGCTACGTTACCCGCCGGCACGGTGGTTGTGGGTTGGGTCTGGCGCTGGTCGACCGTTTGGTAAGCCGCATGGGCGGTGAAATCGATCTGGAGAGCACCCCCGGCGAGGGGACCCGCGTCGCCTTCACCGTGCGTCTTCCGGAGGCCCCGGAAACATCCGCTTGACGGGGCCCGGAGGGGCTGGAATACTCCCGCGCAACCGATTGGATTTCCTGACCTTTTTGCATGGTTTGCGGTGTCTCGCCGCGGGCATCCATCGGGGGGGCGGGCGCTTCGAGGTGGGGTGCCGGGCCCGAGGGAACAACGCAACGATCATGAACAGGGACCGCCCCATGTCTGCCACCAATCCCCCCGCCCCCCCTTTCGTGGTCGTCGACGACACCACCCTGCGCGACGGCGAACAGTCCGCCGGCGTCGCCTTCAGCCTGGAGGAGAAGCTCTCCATCGCCCGCGGTCTCGACCGCCTGGGGGTCCCCGAGCTGGAGGTGGGGATTCCCGCCATGGGCGACGAGGAGCGGACCGACATCGCGGCCATCGCCGATCTCGGCCTGAATGCCCGGCTGTTGGTGTGGAGTCGCATGCGCGACGACGATCTGGCCTGCTGCCGTGGGCTCGGGGTGGGGATGGTGGACCTCTCCATTGCGGTCTCCGACCAGCAGATCCACCACAAGCTGGGCAAGGATCGGGCGTGGGTGCTGGCAGCGGTGGCGCGGCACGTGGCGGCGGCCCGCGATCACGGGCTGGAGGTGGGCGTCGGCGGCGAGGACGCCTCCCGCGCCGATCCCGACTTCCTGCTCCGGGTGGCCGAATGCGCCCAGCGCGCCGGGGCGCGGCGCATCCGCTTCGCCGACACCGTGGGGATCATGGAGCCGTTCGCGCTGCGCGAGCGGATCGCCCGGCTGCGCGCGGCGATCGACCTGGAGATCGAGATGCACGCCCACGACGACTTCGGGCTGGCCACCGCCAACACCCTGGCGGCGGTGCTGGGCGGGGCGAGCCACGTCAACACCACCGTCAACGGCCTCGGCGAGCGCGCCGGCAACGCCGCCCTGGAGGAGGTGGTGCTGGGGCTGAGGCGCCTCCACGGCATCGAGACCGGGGTGGAGCTGCGCGACTTCCCGCAGCTCTCCGACGAGGTGGCCGCCGCCGCCGGCCGGCCGGTGGGGTGGCACAAGAGCCTGGTGGGCGAGGGGGTGTTCACCCATGAGGCGGGGATCCACGTCGACGGCCTGCTCAAGGACCCGCGCAACTACCAGGGGGTGGACCCCGGCGAGGTGGGGCGCGTCCACCGCCTGGTGCTCGGCAAGCACTCCGGCGGCCGCGGGGTGATCCAGGCCTACGCCGAGCTGGGGATCACCCTCGACCGGGAGCGGGCGCTGCTGCTGCTCGGGCGGGTGCGGCGTTTCGTCACCGTTGCCAAGCGCCCGCCGCAGGCCGATGAGCTGCTCGCCTTCCTGGCGGAGATCGAACCGACACCGGCGGCCGCGGCGGCCGTGGCCGCGGCGGTTGCCGACGAGGTGCTGCTCGAAGGAGGTGCGGCATGAGCGGCTGGCGCCTCGACGGGCTTTTGGAAGGGGTGGTGGAGGCGGAGCGGCTGGCCGATCCGGGGATCGCTGCGGTCACCGTCGGCGGACTCGCCTGCGACAGCCGCCAGGTGGCGCCCGGCGACCTCTTCATCGCCCGTGGAGGCCGCCACCACCACGGCAGCCGCTTCATCGGCGATGCCCTGGCCCGCGGTGCCGCGGCGGTGCTGTATGAGCCGGAGGGGGCACTGCCGCTGCCGACGGTGGAGGCCGGCGGGGCGCCGCTGCTGGCGGTGCCGGGGCTGGCCCGCCAGATGGGCCGGGTGGCCGATCGTTTCCATGGGCAGCTCTCCCGCGCGCTGTTCACCGTCGCCATCACCGGCACCAACGGCAAGACCACCACCAGTTGGTTGACTGCCCACGCCCTGCACGCCGGCGGCCGCCGCTGCGGGCTGATCGGTACCCTCGGCAACGGCCTGGCCGACGCGGTGGTGCAGGGCGACCACACCACGCCGCACTCGTGCGAGATCCACCGCCTGATGGCCCGGTTCCGTGACCAGGGGGCGCGGGCGATGGTGATGGAGGCCTCCTCCCACGGCATCCACCAGGGGCGGCTCAACCACCTCGATCTCGACGTGGCGGTGTTCACCAACCTGACCCGCGACCACCTCGACTACCACGGCAGCATGGAGCACTACGGCGAGACCAAGCGTCGCCTGTTTCGCCACCCGGAGTTGCGCGCGGCGGTGGTCAACGCCGACGACCCGGAGGGCCGGGAGATCCTCGCCACTCTGCCCGCCGGGACCCTCGCCTGGGCCTACGCCCTCGATCCGGAAGTCGCCGTGGAGCGCCCCGGCGGTGCGCTCCACTGGGTGCGGGCGCGGCGGGTGGCGGCCACCGCCGGTGGGCTCACCGTGGAGGTGGCGACCCCTCACGGCGAGGGACGGATCGACAGCCCCATGCTCGGGCGCTTCAACGCCGCCAATCTGCTCGCCGCGCTGGCGGTGCTGGAGCTGGCCGGGCTGTCCACGGAAGAGGCGTGCCGCCGTCTCGGCGAGGTGCCGCCGGTGCCGGGAAGGATGGGGCGGATCGAGGTGGCGGGCGGTGCCGGGGGGCGGCCGACGGTGGTGGTGGACTACGCCCACACCCCCGATGCGTTGGAGAAGGCGCTGGCCGCCCTGCGCCCCCACTGCGAAGGCCGGCTGATCTGCGTCTTCGGTTGCGGCGGCGGGCGCGACGCCGGCAAGCGACCGCAGATGGGGGCGGTCGCCGCCGGTCTGGCCGACCAGGTGTGGCTCACCGACGACAACCCGCGCCACGAGGATGGGGCGGCGATCGTCGCCGCCATTCGTGACGGCATGCCGGCGGGCTTCGAACCGCAGGTGGAACGCGACCGCGCCGCGGCGATCGCTGCCGCGGTGGCCGAGGCGGGTCCCGGCGACGTGGTGCTGGTGGCCGGCAAGGGACACGAGGAGTACCAGCAGATCGGCGATGAGCGGCGCTACTTCAACGACACCGAGGAGGCGCGCGGGGCGCTGGCGCGGTGGGGCGTGGACGACGGCCGCGGCGCGGCGTAGGTCGGCGCTACTGCGCCGACGTGAACGGGGGCAATGTGCGTTGGATATCCTCTGCGCTTGCCGAATGGGGCCTTCCGTTCGGGAAGGTCTTCGTCGCCGAGCGTCCGCTGCTTCCGTTCGCGTCGGCGCGGTAGCGCCGACCTACGGGGGGAGCGGGTGCCCGCAGCGGGAGCGTCGCCGTTCGCCATGGTACGTCGATTTTCCGTGCCGCCGCCCCTCAAGCCGAGCGGGGTGACTCCCGCATCATCCGCTCCATCAACCGCGGAAAACCGGTCATCCCCTGGCCGGCGGCCACCGCCATCACCCCGCCCATCATCGCCCCGGCGATGCCGTGGGCGGCGGCGTCGGTACCGGCGAGGTAGCAGCCGCGCACCGGGGTGTGGGGGCCGATGATCGGTGAGCGGTAGCGGGCCGGCGTTCCCGGCAGGCCGTAGAAGCCGCCATGGTGGTGGCCGGTGAAGTCGGCGAGGGTGAGCGGGGTGGAGAGTTCACGATAGGCCACCAGCCGGCGGAAGCCCGGGAAGTGGCGCTCCACCAGGTCGAGCAGCCCCTCGGCGATGCGCTCCTTGAGCGCCTGGTACGCCTCGCCGCGGTGGCGCCACGGGTGCTCGGCCCAGCGGGCGAAGGGCTGCCACGGGCAGATCGCCACCACCTCGGCGGTGGGTGCGCCGGCCTCCGGGTCCTTCACGGAGGGGAAGGAGAGGAAGCCGTAGGCGGCCTCGCCGCGCAGCAGGGCGTCGCCGTCGGCGAAGGCGCGGTCGTGGTCGAGGCCGGAGTAGAGCCAGTGGTTCTCGCCGCTGAAGCCGTGGCGGGCGGGGTCATCGTTGAGACCGAGATAGAGGGTGACGGCGCTGCCGGCATCGGCGGCCAGCGCCTCCGCCTCGCGCCGCTCCCGTTCCAGGGGCTGGTCGGCGAGCAGCCGGTGATAGGTGGCGTGGGCGCCCGCCGCGCTGATCACCCGCGGCGCCTGCCACCGCTCTTCCAGCGCGCCACTGCGGCGGAAGCGCCATGCCTCGACCCCGCGCACCGTGCCCCCCTCGACCACGATCCGCTCCACCGCAGTGTGGGTCTGCAGCCGACCGCCGGCGGCCTCGATCAGCGGGACGATCGCCTGCGCCAGCCGACCGGCGCCGCCCACCGGGTACCAGGCGCCGTGGAGGAAGTGGCTGGCGATCTGCGCATGGGTGAGAAAGGCGCTGCGCGCCGGCGGCAGGCCGTAGTCGCCCCACTGGGAGACCAGCAGGGCGCGCAGCGCGGGGTCGTCGATGTGGCGCTCCAGCCACGCCCCGGTGGTGCCCAGCAGATCGCCGTAACGGCACCGTTTCCATCCGGCCATGGCGATGGCCAGCGGTCGCGGCATCAGCGCCGCGGCCCAGTGCAGGCGGGCCGCCCGGCCGGCGCGCTCCAGATCGGCGAAATAGCGGGCGATCCCCGCCCGCTCGCCGGGGAAGGCCGCCTCCAGTTCCGCCCGGTAGTGGTCGGCGCCCTCGCCGGTGCGCAGGGTCCGCCCCGGGTAGTGGAAGCGGTCGACGCCGCCGGGCTGGCGTTGCCACCGGACCTGACCGTCGGTGACGTAGTCCATCACCGCGCGCAGCTCGCTGCCGGGCGCCAGGTCGCCCACGTAGTGCAGCCCCACGTCCCAGCGGTAGCCGCCGCGGCGCCTGAAGACGTGGGTCTGTCCGCCGGCCAGCCAGTGCCGCTCCAGCACCAGCACCCGTTGGCCCTCGCCGCGGGCGAGCAGGGCGGCGGCGGTCAGCCCACCGATGCCGGAACCGATGACGATGGTGTCGTAGCGCGCTTCCGCGGACATCGGAATACTCCTTGAAGAGGGCTTCTCACGGGACTAATCTCGGCGAGGTCGAGGCCTTATGTTAACGTCGTCAACATAAGGCTAGGGTACAATGTAACGAGTGTCAACATTCCATGGGCGAGCGTGATTCGAAATCGGGCTATCACCACGGCAACCTGCGTCAGGCGCTGCTCGACGAGGCGCGGAAACTGATTCGTGAGGAGGGGGCGGGGGCCCTCACGCTGCGCGATCTGGGCCAGCGCCTGGGGGTGTCGCGAACCGCCCCCTACCGCCACTTCAAGGACCGCAAGGCACTGCTCTCGGCGGTGGCGGAGGAGCGCGCGCGGGTCTTCGGCGCGACGCTGCGGGAGGCGCGCGAGGGGGAGGGCAACGCCCTGGCGCGGTTGCGCGTGATGGGCCGGGCCTATCTCGGCTTCGCCCGTCAGGACCCTAGCGGTTACCGCCTGATGTTCCAGGAGCAGCAACTGCTGGACGATCCCGATCCGGCGTTGAAGGAGGCGATGAACGCCGCCTTCGATGAGTTGCGGGAACTGGTGCTGGAGTGTCAGGGGGCGGGGGTGCTGAAGGCGGGTGATCCGGAGCTGACCGCCACCTACATCTGGTCGATCAGCCACGGCATGGCCAGCCTGCTGATCGACCGGCGCCTGCCGCCGGAGGTGGACGTGGAGGCGCTGGGTGGCTTCGTCGAGCGCGGGTTGTTCGATGGGGTCGGCCGCCACTCCCTCGACACCCTCTGGCAGCGGCTGCGGGACCGTTGAACGCAGCGGGCGCGGCCCGCCCTATCGGGCGGCGGCGCGGATCGGCAAGCCGTCGTGGATCAGCCGTCGTCGCCCTCGGCCACCTCGCGCAGGTGGCGGAACAGCGCCCGCCCGGCACCCGCCGGCTTGCCGCCGGCGCGCTCCTTCACCGCGTTGCGCACCAATTGGCGCAGGTGTTGGCGGTCGCTCCCCGGGTAGGCGTCGAACCACTCCGCCAGCGCCCCGTCCCCCTCCTCGATCAGGCGGTCGCGCCACCGTTCCAGTTGATGGAAGCGGGCGGCGGCGGCGCGGTCGCGGTTGAGCAGGCGGTCGAGGGCCTCGCGGATCGGCTCGGCCTCCACCCCGCGCATCACCTTGCCGACGAACTGCATCTGGCGGCGCAGCGCGCCGTGGCTCTTGATCCGGCGCGCCTCCAGCACCGCTTCGCGCAGCCGTTCGGGCAGCGGGATGGCGTCGAGCTGGGCGGCCTTCAGCTGCACCAGCTCCGCGCCCAGGTCCTGCAACGCCTCCGCCTCCCGCTTGAGCTGGCTGCGGCTCGGGCCGAGGGGCTCCTCTTCATGGTCGAAATCGAGTGGATCGTTCATCGGCGAAACCCTACCGCCGCGGCCGCTTTCCGGCAAGCGCCGTGATTTATCCCATGCACCTCCCCTATACTCGGGAGAAACGATAAAACCACGGAGAATCCTATGGAAATCTTCGGCTACACGCTGCTCGCCGTGCTCCTGGTCGCGGTGCTCTACGTGATCCTAACCTACAACCGCCTGGTCTCCATCAAACACAACGTCGACAAGGCGTGGGCCAACATCGACGTGCTGCTGAAACAACGCCACGACGAGCTGCCCAAGCTGGTGGAGGCGTGCAGGCAGTACATGAAACACGAGCGCGAGACCCTGCAACGGGTCACCGAGGCGCGCGGCCGGGTGGCCGAGGCGCGGGCGGCGGGGGACGTGGCCGCCCTGGGCGCCGCCGAGGGGATGCTGCGGATGGGGCTCGGCCAGCTCTTCGCGGTGGTCGAGAACTATCCGGAGCTGAAGGCCGACCAGAGCTTCGGCCACCTGCAGGGGCGGATCACCGGCCTGGAGAACCAGATCGCCGACCGCCGCGAGTACTACAACGAGACGGTCAACATCAACAACGTCGCCATCGAGGTCTTCCCCGATCTGTTCGTCGCCAACTGGTTCCGTTTCGGGTCCCGCGAGCTGTTGGAGTTCAGTGAGGCGGAGAAGGCCGACGTCGACCTGAAATCCCTCTTTCAATGAAATTTTTCGGTGAAAAATTTCATCATGTTTTTGTGGATTGGCGCGGGGTATGCCCGGGGGCGAGGCGCACCGCTCCCTCGCCGGTGCCCCTTTGGGCGTCGGCACGCCCTGCGCGACTGCGGTGAGGTCGTGGGTCGGGGCGGACCCGCAGCGGGGGTGGCACGGGGTATTGGACGGTGACGTTTACCCGGCTATCGGTGATCTTCAACAGCTTCGCCGGGGCCGGCCATCTGGTGTTGTTGCTGTTCGCCTGGGTCTCCCACGACCTGCGGGTGTGGGCCGCGGTGCTGTGGGCGATGGCGCTCATCTCCATCGTCTCGTGGATCGCCACCTACCGCCGCGCCCGCCTGATCCGCGACACCCCCACCGCGCGCATCGCCTCCGCCGGCCAGGGGTTCACCGAGCTGGTGGGGATGGGCGAGGCCCACCCCGGGGGTGATCTGGCCGCCGGGCCGATGTGGATCCCCCCTTCGCTCTGGTACCGCTACCACGTCCGCTGCGAGGACTCCAACGGCCGCTCCCGCGGCCGCTCCAGCCGCACCAGCGACGACACCTTCCTGCTGCGCGACGACAGCGGCGTCTGCGTCATCGACCCCGACCACGCCGAGGTGGTCACCACCCACAAGCGCACCCGGCGCGAGGGGGATTGCGTCTACGAGATCGAGTACCTGCGTCCCGGCGACACCCTCTACGCGCTGGGCGAGTTCGTCACCGTCCGCGCAGGCGACACCCCGCTGGACCCCAACGCCGACACCGCCGCGCTGCTGCGTGAGTGGAAGGGGCAGTCGGAGACCATGAAGCGCTTCGATACCAACGGCGATGGGAAGATCGACGAGGCGGAGTGGGCGGCGGCCCGCCACCAAGCCCGCGCCGAGGTGGCCAAGCAGCACATGACGCACCGCCTCGCCCCCGGCGTCCACATGCTCCGCGTCCCCACCCACGGCCGTCTCTTCCTGCTCTCCAACATCGACCCCGACCACCTCGCACAACGTTTCCTCTACTGGTCCTGGTTCCACCTCGCCCTGTTCCTGGTCTCCGCCGTCGCCGCGCCGGTGCTCACCGGTAGGCTCCTGCTGGCGGGCTAGCAGTCTGTCGGGCGATGGGGGGCGAGGCTCGTTGGGTTGAGCGTAGAGAGAAGCCCAACAGGCGTGCACGAGGACTGCGGCGCAGTGAATCGGCGGCGGCGTGTTGGGCTTCGCTACCGCTCAACCCAACCTACGGGTTCCTCTAGTAGCCTGTTGGACTACCAATCCCGACAGGCTGCTAGTGTCGATTCCCTCGCAGGTCCTTCAGCAACAGGAACAGGTGCAGCGGATCGGTGGGACTCGGTTCGAAATCGAACTGCTCGTACCAGCGGTGGGCGCGCTCATCCTTGGCGTGGGTGATGATGGCGCGGATGCCGGCGATCTCCGCCGCCTGGAGGATGCGCAGCAGGGCGTCCTTGAGCAGCGCCCGGCCTAGCCCCCTTCCCTGTTCTTGACGATCGACCGCCAGTCGGGCCAGCAGCATTACCGGCACCGGGTGACGGGCCAGCCCCTTGGTGAGGCGCGACGGCGCGGTGGCGTGTTCGACGGATCCCACAGCGAGGCTGTAGTAGCCGACCACTTGCTGGTCGCCCCGGCAGACGACGAAGGTCTGGGCGCCGTCGGCGCGCTGGTTGGCCAGGGCGAAGCGGTGGAGGAAGCGGTCGAGGGGCGGGGAGCCGCAGTCGAAGCGGCCGGTGTCGTGGTTCGGGGCGAGTTTGACCACCGGACCGAGGGAGAGAGAGGACACGTCTACTCCAGGACGCTGGGCTCGTCGAGCAGTCTGGCAAGGTGGGGTTTGACCTGGACTGGGCGTTCAAGGGCCCGCTGAAAGGCGTGCCAGCGTTCGTCATCCAACTGGAAGAGGCGGCGATCGGCGAGCGCATCGTCGGCCGCGGAGAGCGCCGCGTCGAGGAGGAACTCGCTCACGTTCTTGTGCGATGCCGCCGCCGCCCGTTGCAGGATCTCCTTCACGCCTCGGGTCGTGCGGATGTCGATGCGCTCGGTCTTGGCTTCGGCTGTGGGTGTGGTCATGGTGCGGCCTCCTTGCAATGGAGCCTAGCATCCGGACAATGTCGTGACAACGGATGAGACGTTCCCCTCCGGTACAATGAGCTTTTTTCCGTCACGAAGCCCCAAGGACCCCGCATGGAGTCTCTGAACCTCCCGATCGACCCCAACGTGCTCCCCGCCCTCGCCCTGCTGCTCGGCCTGTTGCTGGGCGGCGCGCTCCTCTATTGGATCGCGCGCAGCCGGGCGAAGGCCGAGGCGAGCGCCGTCGAGGCGCTCTGGAACGAGCGGTTCGACGCCGAGCGGGCGCTGAACGAGGAGCGGTTGGAGGGGACGCGGCGGGAGTTGGCGGTCTCCACGGTCGAGCGCGATCGGTTGCGCGGCGCGCTGGACGAGCAGCGGGCGAGCGGGGCGGTGCTGAGCGAGGAGCGGGCGCGCTACGAGCAGGTGGTGGAGGAGAAGAACCACCTGATCGCCCGCCTGGAGGTGGCGCTGCGCGAGCAGCATGAGGAGCGCAGCCGCCTGCAAGGGGTGCTCACCGAGCGGGAGAAGGCGCTCTCCACCGCCACCACCCGGCTGGAGGAGCAGGAGAAGCAGAACGCCGAGCGGCTCCTGCAGTTGGAGGAGGCGAAGCGCAAGATGGCCGCCGAGTTCGAGAACCTGGCCAACCGCATCCTGGAAGAGAAGGGCAAGAAGTTCGCCGAGCAGAGCCACGCCGATCTCGCCCACACCCTCAACCCGCTGCGCGAGCAGCTCGAAGGGTTCCGCACCAAGGTCGAGGAGATCCACCGCAACGACACCCGCGAGCGCGGCGCGCTGGTCGAGCAGTTGCGCAACCTGCACGAGCTGAACCGCAGGATCACCGCCGAGGCGGCCAATCTGACCAAGGCGCTGAAGGGCGACAAGAAGGCCCAGGGCAACTGGGGCGAGCTGATCCTGGAGCGGGTGCTGGAGGAGTCGGGGCTGCGCAAGGACCACGAGTACGAGGTGCAGGGGAGCTTCCGTGACGAGGAGGGGCGGTTGCGCTACCCCGACGTGATCATCCACCTGCCGGACAACAAACAACTGGTGGTGGACTCCAAGGTCTCGCTGCTCGCCTACACCGAACTGGTCGCCGCCGAAGAGGAGGCCGATCGCGCGGTCGCCCTGAAGGCCCACGTCGAGGCGGTGCGCAACCACATCAAGGGGCTCTCGGAGAAGGACTACAGCGCGCTCCCCGGTCTCCACTCGCTCGACTTCGTGCTCATGTTCATGCCCATCGAAGCGGCCTTCATGGCCGCCTTCGAGGCCGATCAGAAGCTCTTCTCCGACGCCTTCGAGCGCAAGATCGCGGTGGTCACCCCGACCACCCTGCTGGCCACCGTACGCACCATCGAGAGCATCTGGCGCTACGAGCGGCAGAACGAGAACGCCAAGCGGATCGCCGACCGCGCCGGCGCGGTCTACGACAAGCTGCGCGGCTTCGTCGAGGACATGGAGAAGCTGGGCAACCAGATCAACACCCTCAACGGCACCTACGACGCGGCGATGAACAAGCTCACCGAGGGGCGCGGCAACCTGATCCGCCAGGCGGAGCGCTTCGTCGAGCTGGGGGTGAAGGTGAAGAAGTCGCTGCCCGCGGCGCTGATCGAGAAGGCCGGCGCCGAGCACGAGGTGGCCGAGGCGGTGTTCGATGGCGATGTGGCGGGGGGCGAAGAGGACGAGTGAGCGTCGCCGGGCTCGGCGACGGATGTTTTCACCATGAAGGGAAGGCGAAGGGGAACGAAGGGCATGAAGGGGGAATCCGTTCGCCCATTCAACCACCCTCCGATGTAGGAGCGGCCCCTAGGCCGCGATGGCGCCCGTTCCGCCGACCTCCGCAAGTCGCGTAAAGTTCGGCACTTCGAACCATCGCGGCCTAGGAGCCTGTCGGACTATGGGGGATCGAGCAGCGGGAGTGGGAGGGCGGCCCCACTTTTTCGAAAATCTGAGGAGAATAGCGAGCTATTTGACGAGGATTTTCGGAAAAGTGGGGCCGTCATCCCGCTTTCGCGGCCGATTCATCCATAGTCCGACAGGCTCCTAGGGGCCGCTCCTACATCGGGCGGCCATTGAACGGCAAACGGATTCCCTCTTCATGCCCTTCGTTCCCCTTCGCCTTCCCTTCATGGTCGAAATCATCGAGCGCCGAGGTGGTCGTACGGCGGTAGGGTTTCCAGCCTAGCGTCGTGCAGGGCCCCACCGACGGTGAAGTGGTAGAGCACCTGCAAGCGCTCCCCTTCGATCCCCAGCGTCTCGTGGACCGGATCGTCGTAGAAACAGCCGATGCCGGTCCCCTGCACCCCCGCCGCCTCCGCCTCCAGATAGAGGGTGTGGCCGATCATCCCGGCCTCCCACAGCAGTTCCCGGTAGCCGTAGGCCCCCCGCTCCAGCGCCCGCTCCAGTTCGCCCACCACCGCCACCGCGAAGGCGCTGTCGCCGGCGATGGACTGTTGGCAGGAGAGGGTCGCCGCGGCGCGCATGGCGTTGGCCTGCACCAGCCGAAACAGCGGCAACTGCTCCGGGCATCCGTCGGGGCGCTCCCAGGCGAAGCTGTCGCGCAGCTCGGGACGGATACGCTCCATCGCCGCCGGGTCCCGCAACAGGGCGTAGAGCCCCCGCGGCAGCCCCTCCACCCGATGGACGAAGAACACCGGATGCACCTCCGGCGGGTGGAGCGCGACGCGCCACGGTAGTTGCTCGCGGCGCGGGAGGAGGGCATCGAGGATCCGGTAGAACGCCTCGGCGGTGATTGTCGTGCGCCCGTCGAACGCCTGGGCGCTGCGCCGCCGCCGGATCAGCGTCGCCGCCGGGGTCTCGCAGCCCGAGGGGAGCGATGGCGGAAGGCGTGGCCACACCGCCGCATCCCGCCCCGATGCCGGCCGCGGCGTCGCCGCCGCCGCCGCCTCCACCAGCCGCCACTCCTCCCGCGGCCCCACCGTCAGCCGGTTGGCCCGCCCCTGCCACTCTTTCAACGGCTCCAACCACTGTGGTAGCTCGACCTCGGTCTCTCCGCTTACCCCCGGTCCCACCGCCAACATCAGATCGGGCACCTCCCTTTCCGCCCCCGCAAAACTTTCCTCATCGCCCAATCCCAACAATTTTGCGATGGCGGCATCCGAGAAGTTCGGTAAGGCGAGGGCGTGCCAGCCCAGCACCGCCGCGGAATAGCCAACCGCCGCCATCGCATGGCCGAGGTCCAGTTGGCAGTAGCGGAAGGCACGCTCGCCGTACTTCCACGCCTCCCGCCAGTGGATCGAGCTGAACCCCACCAGCGCCACTCCCGCCGGCAGGAACGGTGCCGGCAGGTCGTGGCGCCGCTCCAGCCGATGCTCCCGGCTCAGATAGTGGTAGATCCCCGCCGCCAGCCCAGGCAGCTCGCCGCACACCAGATACCCCTCGGTGGGGTGGAGGTTGCCGCTGGAGGGGTTGCAGCGCAGCGCCCAGCGGTCGCCGCCGTAGCGCTTCCAGGCGGCCAGCCCCAACGCCAGCTCGAACAGCGCGGCGATCCCCTCCCGATCCAGCGGCGCCGGTTCGCCGGGTGATCCCAATTCGCGCCACGTTCGCCCGATGCCGTCGGCGACCAGCGGCAGGTCGACCGACGGCGCGCCGTCGAACCAGCGGAACGGCTCCGGCTGGAGATCCCAGTCGAGTCCATTGGGGCCGTCGGCGTAGCGCTCGAAGGCGTGCTTGGTGCGCAGGTGATATTCGAGGATGCGGGCGCGGTCGTCGTCGCCGTGGAACGGGGAGGGTGGGTTCATGAGGTGTTGCCTGAGGGTCGAATAGAGGGCATGAAGCGCGGACATCGGATCAGGAGGAGCAGCTCACCACGATCCCCCGCTCGTTCTCCAGCGGGGGTGCGGCGTAGCGCTGGTGCTCCGGCTGCTCGTCGAAGGGGTGGGCGAGCAGCGTCAGCAGCCGCTCGATCTCGCCGTAGTCCCGCGCCTCGGCCCGCTCGATGGCCCGCTGGGCGAGGTGGTTGCGCAGCACGTATTTGGGGTTGGCCCGGTTCATCCGCACCCGGCGCGCCGTGTCAGTCTCCCCGTCGCAACGCAGCCGGGCGCGGTACCCGTCGGCCCAACGATCGAAGGCGGCACGGTCGAGGAACTGGTCGCGGGCCGCGCGATCGCCGCCGGCATCCGCACTGCGCACCTCGCCCAGCGCCCGGAAAAGATTGGTGTAGTCGACCCGCTGCTCCGCCATGATCTCCAGCAGCCCCTCGGCCAGCCCCATATCCTCCTTGCCCATCTCCCGCAGCCCCAGCTTCCCGGCCATGCCGGTGCGGTAGGCGTCGCGGAAGACACGCCGGTAGCCGCCGAGGATCGCCTGGGCGCGCTCGGCCGCCGCCTCGCCGTCCTCGGGGTCGATCAGCGGTAGCAGCGCCTGGGCCAGGCAGGAGAGGTTCCACAGCCCGATCTCCGGCTGGCGGTCGAAGGCGTAGCGCCCCTCGTGGTCGGAGTGGTTGCAGACGAAGCCGGGATCGTAGTCGTCCAGGAAGCCGAATGGGCCATAGTCGAGGGTGATGCCGAGGATCGACATGTTGTCGGTGTTGAGCACGCCGTGGGCAAAGCCGACCAGTTGCCACCGGGCGACCAGCCGCGCGGTGCGGGCGGTCGCCTCCTTGAGCAGCGCCGCGTACGGGTTCTCCGCTTCGCGCAGCGCCGGGAAGTGCTCGTCGATGACGTGGTCGGCGAGCAGCTTGAGGCTGCGGAATTTGCGGCGGTAGTAGAAGAACTCGAAGGAGCCGAAGCGTACGTGGGAGGGGGCGAGGCGCAGCAGCGCCGCGCCGCGCTCGATCCGCTCGCGGCGCACCGGCTCCTCGCTGCCCACCATCCCGAGGGAGCGGGAGGTGGGGATGCCGAGCCCGGCCATCGCCTCCGAGCAGAGGTATTCGCGCACCGTCGAGCGCAGCACCGCGCGGCCGTCGCCGTCGCGGGAGTAGGGGGTGCGCCCCGCCCCCTTCAGGTGGAGGTCCCACAGCTCGCCCTGGCGGTTGCGCACTTGGCCAAGGAGCAGCGCCCGGCCGTCGCCCAGTTGCGGCACCCAGTAGCCGAACTGATGGCCGGCGTAGCCCATGGCCAGCGGTCGGCTGCCCGGCAGGGAGGTGTTTCCGCCGAGGAGATGGACGAAGGCGTCGCGTCGCCCCTCGTCGGGGTGCAGGTCGATCAGTTCGGCGGCCCGCGGGTTGAAACTGACCAGATGGGGATCGCTCAACGGCGTCGGATCGAGGTGGGCGTGGAAGCCCTCGGGGAGCGCCGCGTAGCGGTTGTCGAAGGTTAGGGTTTCGAGGGTGTTCATGCCCGAGGATGTTTAGGCGTGGGGGTGGGGTTATCAACCCCGCGAAAGTGGGGGAGTGGAGTGGCTGATTGGAATCATCAACAATCGAGCCAGATTGACTTCTTAAATAAATCAGTCGGTTGAACGCGAAGTGGTGGTGTGTGGAGCGGCTTCGTTGTCGCGGTTGCTACAGCGGACAGCGGACGTGAGCCGGGTGGCCGGTAGGTGTCGAGGCCGTTTCCGTGTATTTTTCTCGTTTGTTAGAACGGGTGAAAGGGCGTAAAGGTTTCCCGACGACGCCAATCGCAGACTACAGAGGGCTACCATCGTGATGAGACAATTGACGGCAATCATCGAGCGGGAAGGAGACGGCTACGTGGCGCTCTGTCCGGAGGTCGATGTCGCGAGCCAGGGCGATACCATTTCGGAAGCGCGTTCCAACCTCAAAGAGGCGTTGGAGCTGTTTTTCGAGACGGCCTCTCAGCAGGAGATCGATGCCCGGCTCCATGATGAAGTCTACGTGACCCATCTGGAGGCGATCGAAAAGGCCGTGCAGCACTGAATATTTCCCTGCGGCGATCCCGTCGTCGCGGACCAACCTCCGGAATAGGAGTTCGTCATGAACTGGAGATTCACCCCCCTTCTCGTCGTCCTGCTGTTCGCCGGCAACGGTTTCGCCGCGCCGCCTCTGCGGGAAAAGGCGCTGGTCGAACCGGCCGTGGTCACCGCCGCGATCCAGTTGGAGAAGGAGCTGAACGGTCGCGAAGGGGTCGATGTCCCGCCGGGGGAGAGCTGGTTCCGGGTGATCCGCGGCACGGCGCCGGTGGTGATCACCGCCCCTCACGCCACCCGCCCGTGGCGCGAGGGCGAGCGCCGCTTCTCCGACGGCGGCGGTACCGCCGCGCTGGCGGTGGCGCTGGCCGAGCACACCGGCGCGTGGGTGATTCACACCACCTACGAGGGTCCCTCCGACCCCAACTACTACGACGACAACGCCTTCAAGATGGCGCTCGCCAAGGTGATCGAGGAGGTCCATCCGAAGCTGCTTCTCGACCTCCACGGCAGCCACCCCTACCGCTCCTACGACGTCGACTTCGGCATCATGGGCGGCGAGTCGCTGCTCGGGCACAAGAAGCTGTTGGAGGGACTGGAAACCCGCCTGCGCAACGACGGGCTCCTCAGCCTCTCCTACGACCGCTTCCCCGCCGCCAAGCACCAGACCCTCACCAAGTTCGCCGCCGCTCACGGCGTGCCGGCGATCCAGCTGGAGATCAACGCCACCTGGGTCACGCCCTCGGCCGGCAATCTCGAGGCGCAGCGCTTCTCCCGGCTGTTGCAGGCGTTGGAGCGCTATGTGGACGGGGTGGTGAAGCCGTAAACACGAAGGACGCGGAGGACGAGGCGCGAAGGGGATGGCGTAGGTCGCGGCTACCGCCGCGACGCAAACGGAAGCAGCGGAGTGAGCGGCGCCATTTCCTTCCCGACGGCCACCTTCCGCTCGGCACGATTGCCCGGAGATTTGACGTCGCTGCTTCCGTTTGCGTCGGCGCGGTAGCGCCAACCTACGTGAGGAGCGGGCGCGGCAGGTGGCGGATATGCCGAGGAGGAATGGGGCGCACCGCGCTTCGGGTCCCTGTCCCTGCCCGGGACTGGCCGCTATTCTATACACATGAAAAATTGAATCAGGTGTATCTCATGATGTCGAGCAAAGCGCAGCGCACCAATATCGTCCTCGATACCGAACTGGTGGCGCGGGGGCTGGAGGTCACCGGACTGAAGACCCGTCGCGAGCTGGTCGACTTCGCCCTGCGCGAATTGCTGCGCCGGGAGGGTCAGAAGCGGCTGCTGGAGCTGAAGGGGGCCGTCCGTTGGGAGGGTGATCTGGAGGAGATGCGCAAGGGCCGGGTGGCGTGATCCTGGTCGATACCAGCGTTTGGATCGATTTTTTCCTCGACCGGGATACACCCGCCGCTGCCGCCCTGGAAGCGATGATCCACGACGGCGAGCACCTCGCCCTGTGTGGCGTGGTGCTGACCGAGATCCTCCAGGGGATTCGCGACGAGCGCGCCTATGGGTTGACCCGCGAACGACTCGAACCGCTGATCCGGTTGCCGATGCCCGAGCCCGTCTTCCTGCGTGCTGCCGATATTTATCGCAGCCTGCGCAAACGGGGTATCACCATCCGCAGATCGCCGCGGTCGCCATCGAGAACGACGTGCGCCTGCTGCACAACGACCGCGATTTCGAGCCGATTGCGCAGTGGTGTGGTCTGAAGGTCGTGTCGTTCAATCACTAACGCGAGCGCTTGGATGAACTTTCGCTGGTAGGGCGGATTGGCGATAGCGTAACCCGCCGAAATGAAGCGACCTCCGGCGGAGGAACTCCGGTTCGTGGCGGATTACGTTGTCGCTAATCCGCCCTACGAGCTGGAAAATCGCCTGCGCAACGACGGGCTCCTCAGCCTCTCCTACGACCGCTTTCCCGCCGCCAAGCACCAGACCCTCACCAAGTTCGCCGCCCACCACGGCGTGCCGGCGATCCAACTGGAGATCAACGCTACCTGGGTCACACCCTCGGCCGGCAATCTCGAGGCGCAGCGCGTCTCGCGGCTGTTGCAGGCGTTGGAGCGGTTCGTGGATGGGGTGTTGAAGCGTTGATGCGAAGACCGCGGAGGAAGGCGCACGAAGGAGGAAAAGGGGAAGGGGCGTAGGTCGCGGGTACCGCTCCCCCGTTCAGGGGGAGTGCCCAGAGGTGTCGCGTTGCCGCCGCCGTGCTCAATCCGCGTCTTGTTTGAAGGTGTGGCCCCGCGTATCCGACCATTCGACGGTGACGCCTTTGCCGGCCAGGCTGGAGTTCATGTCGATCGCCAGGAATGGGTTGTTGGATATAGCCGGGGTTGGGTGGACCGTAGCGAACACCTCGCTCCCGCCCAATACCCGGATCCGGTTGACGTAGTAGTCGGTCTCCCCGTTCAGGGCGGGAAACATCGGGTGATAGATCATCGTGTTGATCCGCCGGTGGCCCGCTCCGAAGGAGATGGAGCGGCTCTTCACGATGCGCTGCCCGATCTCCGTGGTGGGGAACTGGAATGTGCCTTTGAAGATACGGGTCAACCGTTCGGGGTCGCTGAAGTCGGTGGGGTTGTCGACGATCGTTGTCAACCGCTTGACCGTGCTCTTGCCGGAGAGCGTGGTGAGGGTGACCACTACCGATGACGCGCCGCGGCTCTCCATGCGAACACGTGAACTCACGTACACATGGCTATGGGGCTGGGCGTAGTCGACGTCGAATGCGTGTCTCATCGACTCGGGGTTGTCGGGAAGGTCGACCGAGATTCGCGTGACCTTGTCGTCAAAGCGGTTCCCCTCGATGATGATGGGGACCAGATTGCCTTCAGTGATCCGGTCGGGAATCTGGCCCTTCAGTTCCGGCCCGAAGTCGTCGAAGAAACCGTCGGCCCTCGCCGTCGCTGTGAATGCCAGCAGTAATGCCACACAGGCGATAGGTTTGTGCAAAGGCTTCATTGTTGGGGCTCTCCCATTTGACTTACTTTTCCTGTTTGGGTTCGGTGTAGACGGCGTTCCCGTACAACCGCGCATCGGGACCCTGGTTACGAGAGGCTCGCCTGGATTCGAGCTTGGCGGGTGCGGTGGTGCGGGACTCCCGGTTGCCTTTCGCCTGGGCGTAGACCTCTTTCAGCTCCACCGCCGCTTGGCGTAGCGCCTCTTCCCTGTTCTCGGGGCTGGGGTGGGTGCTGAGTAGCTCCACCGGCCCCGCACCGGCGACCTGCGCCATCTTCCGCCACAGCGACGCACCGGCGGCGGGATCGTAACCCGCCATTGCGGCCAACTTGATGCCGATCTGGTCGGCCTCGGACTCCGCCTGACGGCTGTTGGGCAGGGTCAGTGCCACCTGGATGGCGGTATCGACCATCGCTGCGTTCAGGCGACCCTTACGCCCCGCGTTGGATGAGAGTATCGCGGCGCCAAGAGCCCCTCCGGCCAGTGCGATGGAGAGCTTTTCCTGGGAATGGTTGGAGAGGGCGTGGGCGATTTCGTGGGCGATCACCTGGGCCAGCTCGTCGTCGGTCGGTTGCAGCCGGTCGATCAGTCCACTGTAGACGGCGATCTTTCCACCCGCCATGCAGAAGGCGTTGACCTGATCGCTGTCGATCAGGTTGACCTCCCAATCCCAGTCGGCGGTTTCGGGGCGGAATTGGATTGTCTGGGGAATGATCCGAAAGGTGATATCACGGATTCTGGAAACGCCGGCTTCGTCGGAGTTCAGTCGATTGGATGCACCCTCGCTGCTGATTAAATTGGCGTAGCTCGCGTAGGAGCGGGCTACCACCAGATCTTCCGGGATCAGCATGAGTTGCGAGCGGTGGGTGACGGGGTTCACCGCGCAGGCCGACAGGCACAGGTACAGCAACCCGGCCAAGAGCTTTTTTGTTCTCACGGCTAGTATCAGATGTTCGTTGTTTTGGCACCGAATTGAAAAGCGATATTAGCACTTTCCCTGCGCGCGAGGTCGGCGCTATGGCGGGGGCCGAGTTCTCCGGGCGGTAGCGTCAACGTGTCGGGAGGCACCTGAACGTACGGAGGGCGAAGCGGACGGTCACTCCTGACTGTCCGCTTCGCCCTCCGGTTTGCGCGGGAGGCTTAGAGGGCGATCACTCGGCCTTGCTCCCGCTCGCCTGCGGGAAGGTCGCCGGCATCACCTTCTTCGGCTCCTCCTTCACCTCCACTTCCTCCTCCGCCGCCTCGGCGTGGTGGTCCCCGCCATCAGCTGATAGAAGGCCGGCTGCACGAACAGCGTGAACAGCGTGCCGATGCCGAGCCCGGCGGCGATGGTCAGGCCGATGCCGAAACGGCTCACCGCGCCCGGTCCGGTGGCGGTGAGTAGCGGGACCATCGCCACCACCAGGGAGACCGAGGTCATCAGGATCGGCCGCAGGCGGATGGTGGCGGCCTTGATCACCGCGTCGTGGCGGTTCAACCCCTCCTGCATCTGTAGCTTGTTGGCGAACTCGACGATCAGGATGCCGTTCTTCGCCACCACGCCGATCAGGGTGATCAATCCCACCTGCGTATAGATGTTGAGGGAGGCGAAGCCCAGCGTGATGAAGGCGAGCGCGCCGGCCAGCGACATCGGCACCGAGACCAGGATGATCAGCGGGTCGCGCCAGCTCTCGTACTGGGCGGCGAGCACCAGGTAGATCACCACCAGGGCGAGGATGAAGGTGCTCTGCAGCGCCGAGCCCTCGTGGGTGAACTGGCGCGACTCGCCGGTGTAGTCCCAGCCGTAGCCGGGCGGGAAGAGGGTGTGCGCCTCGCCTTCGAGGAAGGCCACCGCGTCGCCCATGGAGACGCCGGGCTTCATCAGCCCGGAGACGGTCACCGCGTTCATCTGCTGGAACTGGGCGCGGGTCGAGGGCTCGACTCCGCGCTCGATGGTGAGCAGCGAGGAGAGCGGCACCAGGGTGCCGTCGGCGGCGCGCACCCGGTAGCGGTCGAGGGCCTCCTCGTTGAGACGGAACTCGCGGCCGAGCTGGGGGATCACCTTGTAGCTGCGCCCGTCCATGTTGAAGCGGTTGACCTCCGCCTCGGCCAGCAGGCCGCCCAGGTTGCGGCCGATGTCGGCCATCGAGATGCCCAGATCGCCGGCGCGGTCACGGTCGATGCGCAGGGTGACCACCGGCCGGTCCATCTCCACGTCCTTGGTCAGGAACATGAATTTGCCGCTGGCCATCGCCTTGCCGATCAAGGCGTCGGCGTTGGCGGTGAGCTCCTCGTAGTCCTGGTCGCTGGTGATCACGAACTGCAGCGGCAGGCCGCGCGCGGCGCCGGGTAGCGCCGCCTTGGGGAAGAGCACGGTGTTGAAGCCGGCCACCTGGCCCACCGCCCCCTGGAGCAGCGGCTGGATCGCCATCTGCGAGCGTTCATCCGGGCCGCGCTCCTTGTAGGGGCGCATCTTGAAGCCGCCGAACACGGTGTTGCTCTGCATCCCGAGGATGAAGAAGGCCATCGACTTCTCCGGGAACTGGTTGAAGACCTCTTCGAGCTGCTTGGCGTAGGCCTCGTGGTAGTCGAGGGTGGCGGTGCGCGGCGCGGTGGCCATGAAGAAGAGGATCCCCTGGTCCTCGGTGGGGGCCAGCTCGTGCTTGCTGGTGATGAACATCAGCCAGCTGGAGCCGAGCACGCAGGCGGCGAAGATCACCGTCAGCCAGGGGGTCTTGAGGGTCGCGGTGAGCGCCCGCCGGTAGCCGTTGGCCAGCCCGGTGAAGAAGCGCTCCACCAGGTGTTCGAACCACCCCTCCTTGGCCTGATCGTGGAGCGACTTGGAGCAGAGCATCGGCGACAGGGTCAGCGCGACCACGCCGGAGATCAGTACCGCGGCGGCGAGGGTGAAGGCGAACTCGGTGAACAGCGTCCCCACCAGCCCGTCCATGAAGCCGATCGGGGCGTAGACCGCGAGCAGCGTGGTGGTCATGGCGATGATCGGCATGGCCAGCTCGCGGGCGCCGCGGATCGCCGCCTCGCGCCGCTTCATCCCCTCCTCGATGTGGCGGTGGACGTTCTCCACCACGACGATGGCGTCGTCCACCACCAGGCCGATGGCGAGCACCATCGAGAGCAGGGTGAGCAGGTTGATGGAGAAGCCGAGCAGGTACATCACGAACAGCCCGCCGATCAGCGACAGCGGCACCGCCACCGCCGGGATCAGCGAGGCGCGCAGGGAGCCGAGCGAGAGGAAGACCACGGTGAGCACGATCAGCAGCGCCTCGCCGAGGGTGCGGAACACCTCGTCGATGGAATCCGCGATGTACTGGCTGCCGTCGTAGGGGATGAACACGTTGAGCCCCTCGGGCAGCGCCTCGCGCAGCTTGGGGATCAGGTCGGTGACCCGCCGCGCGACGTTCAGCGGGTTGGCGCCGGGGGCCGATTCGATGGCGATGAAGGCGGCGGTGACGCCGTCGCGCCAGGCGGTGGAGTCGTAGCGCTCGCCGCCCAGCTCGATCTTCGCCACCTCGTGCAGGCGCACCAGGGAGTCGCCGTCCTTGCGCACGATCAGGTTGCGGAAGGTGTCCGGGTCGGCGGCGTCGGTGGTCACCAGCAGCGATTCGGTGACGTACTTGCCCTTGGTGCTGCCGGCGCCGCTCAGGTAGTTGTTGGCCTGCAGTGCCGCGCCCACCTCCTCGGCGGTGACGTTGAGCGCGGCCATCCGTTCCGGGTCGAGCCACACGCGCATGGCGAAGGGCTGGCCGTAGACGTTGGCCCGGCCGACGCCTTCGAGCGCCTGCAATTGCGGTTGCACCACGCGGGTGAGGTAGTCGGTGATCTGCGGGCGGCTCATCTCCTTGCTGTCGAAGGCGATGTACATCAGCGCGGTGGTGTCGCCGGTGGTGGCGGTGATCACCGGGTCCTCGGCCTCCGCCGGGAGCTGGTTGCGCTTGCTCGCCACCTTCGCCTGGATGTTGGAGACCGCGGTGCCGGCGTCCACGTTGAGCTTCATGTTGGCCTTGATGGTGGAGCTGCCCTGGATGCTGGTGGACTCCAGGTAGTCGATCCCCTCCACCTCGGCGATGGCCTGCTGCAGCGGCGTGGTGATGAACCCCTTGATCGTCTCCGAGCCGGCGCCGGGGTAGGCGGTGGTGACGGTGACCACGGTGTTCTCGGTCTCCGGGTACTGGCGCACGTCGAGCATGCCCATGGCGCGCAGCCCCACCAGCAGGATCATCAGGTTGATCACGGTGGCCAGCACCGGGCGCTGGACGAAGATATCGGTGAAGGTGCGTCGGCCCTGTTCCAGCCGTTCTTTGGCGGTACTCATGGCAGGGTCACCCCGGCGTCATCGAGCTGGACGCTGTTGTCGATGGTCACCGGCTGGCCGGGGCGCAGCTTGTTCTGGCCGGTGCGCACCACCTCTTCGCCCTCCTTGAGGCCGTCGACGATCTCGATCCGGCCTTCACGTACCGCGCCGCTCTTCACCGTGCGGCGAGCGATGGTCAGCCCCTTGCCGTCCTTGCCCCCGTCCTTGCTTGGCGTGACCACCAGCACGTAGTCGCCGTAGGTGTTGTAGCTGACCGCGGTGCGCGGCACGGTGACCACCGGCCGGGGTGCCCCCTCGACGGTCTCCACCCGCGCGAACATGCCGGGGCGCAGCCGCCCGTCGGCGTTGGCCAGGGTCGCCTGCAGGCCGATGCTGCGGCTCCCCTCGGCCACCTTCGCCTCGATCGCGGTGAGCGTTCCTTCGAAGGTTTCTCCGGGGAAGGCGTCCAGCTCCACCCGCACGGTCTGGCCGGTGGCGAGCTTGCCGAACTCGCGTTCCGGCAGGGTGTAGTCGACGTGGATCGGGTCGAGCGCCTCCAGGGCGACGATCGCATCGCCCGACTGCAGGTACTGGCCGAGGTCCGCCTGGCGGATGCCGAGCAGGCCGTCGAAGGGGGCGACGATGGTCTTGCGCGCGACCACCGCCTGCTGCTCGGCGACCCGCGCCTCGGCGGCGCGATACTGCGCCTCGGCGCTGTCGAATTCGGAGCGCGACAGCGCCTTTTTCTTCAACAGATCCTTGGCGCGCTGGAACTCCACCTCGGCGAGTCGTTGCTCGGCGCGCAGGGCGGTCAGCGCGGCGCGGTCCACATTGGCGTCGAGGCGCAGCAGCGGGGTGCCCGCCCGCACCGTCTGGCCCGACTCGAAGAGCAGCTCGGAGACGATGCCGTTGACCTCCGGGCTCACCTCGATGCCGTTGACCGCGGAGAGGCCGCCCACCGAGCGCAGGGTCGGCTGCCACGGCTCGACCACCGCCTTGGCGGTGGCGATCACCGCCGGCGGTCGCGGGTGGGCGAGCATTGCCGCGGACTGCTTCATCTGCTCGGTCTTGAAGTAGTAGAGCGTGCCGAACAGGCCGCCGAGGAGGAGGATCAGGAGGAGGATGCGTTTGAACATGGGGGGATCCCGCGGGGAAGTGCAAAGGAGTATTTTGGCTGACTGTCGCGGTGGGATAAACCCGCCATTGGGTGGTTTCTTTAGGTTTTATTAACGGTATCCCGGTCGGTTGATCAATCGGGGCGGGCGAGGGGGAGGAGGGGGGCTCCGATTCGTTACGTCGGGGACCGGGGAGGGCGGCCGACGTAGCGAGTCGGGGCGCTTCGCGGAACGGTCGGTGCGAACCCGCGGCAAAGCGGGCTTCGGTCACCACGGCGCGCGCGGCGCGCCCTATAGGGCGGCCTGCGGCCGCCGTGCTGAACGAAGGCACGGCGCAGAGGGATCGACACGAGCGGCCAACGAGGCGGGCTTCGATCTCTCTTCTCCGCGTCTCCTTCCAGGGGGTCAGGAGAGGGCGGCGCCCCGCGGCAGGGTGACCGAGATCGCCGCCGCGGCGAGCAGGAAGCCCGCCGACATCCACAGGCAGCCGGTGAGCCCCCAGCTCTGGTAGGCGGCGCCGGAGAGCACCGTGCCGGCGAGCCGCCCGCCGGCGTTGGCCATGTAGTAGAAGCCGACGTTCATCGCCACCTTGTCCTGGTCCGACCAGGCGAGGATCAGGTAGGAGTGGAGCGTCGAGTTGACCGCGAAGATCGCGCCGAAGAGGATCAGCCCGACGGTCAGCACCGTCGCCGCCGGCCACCCCTGCCCCAGCGCCAGGGCGATTCCCGCCGGCGAGAGGGTGAGCAGCGCGACCCAGGCGAGCGCGCTGCCGCCCCCCGGATGGTGGCCGCGGAGCATCTTCGGCGCTGCCGCCTGCACCACCCCGTAGCCGATCACCCACGCCGCGAGGAAGCCGCCCACCTCCATGAACGACCAGCCCAGCGTCTCGTAGAGGAACACCGGCAGCCCGACCACGAACCAGACGTCACGGGCGCCGAAGAGGAAGAAGCGGGCCGCCGCCAGGCGGTTGATCGCCGGGATGGCGGAGAAGACCTGGGTGAACTTGGGCTTCGACTTCATCCGCCCGACGCCTGCCGGCAGCAGCACGACGGTGGCGATCAGCACCGCGAACAGCAGCGCCGAGAGCAGCGCCAGGGCACCGCGGAATTCGAGCCACTCCATCAACGCCGCGCCGGCGAAGAAGCCGAACCCCTTGAGCGCGTTCTTCGAGCCGGTGAGCAGCGCCACCCATTTGAACAGCTTGCCCTCGCCGCTGCCGGCGATGCTCTTCACCGAGGCCTTGGCCGACATCTTGTTGAGGTCCTTGGCGATGCCGGAGATCGCCTGGGCGGCCATCACGTAGGGGACGGAGAGCCAGGCGTCGGGGACGGTCAGCGCGGCCAGCGCGAGCACCTGCATGCCCATGCCGATCTGCATGGTCAGGTTGAGCCCGATGCGCGCCCCCAGCCAGCCGCCCACCAGGTTGGTGACCACGCCGAAGAACTCGTAGAAGAGAAACAGCATCGCCACCTCGAAGGGCGAATAGCCGAGCAGGTGGAAATAGAGCACCACCAGCATGCGGATCGCCCCGTCGGTGATGGTGAAGGCCCAGTAGCCGCCGGTGACGACGAGGTAGTTTCTGAGGTTGGTGTCCATGGTCTCTTTGCGCTCTGGAAGAAAACGCGGAGGACGCAGAGACGCAGAGAACGCAGAGATTGCTTGGTTTGTTTCCCGCTTCGGTGGCGATCGAGGGTTGGGTTGAGCGCCCGCGGTCATGTTCGTGGCGGAATCGAAAAAGCCTTCTTCCTCTTCTCTGCGATCTCTGCGTCTCTGCGTCCTCCGCGTCGAACATCTGCCGCCGATCAGAGCGAGCGGGCCACCTTGCGAGCCAGGTCCATCAGCCGGTTCACGTAGCCCCACTCGTTGTCGTACCAGGCGTAGATCTTCACTTGGGTGCCGTCGATCACCATGGTGGAGAGGGCGTCGACGATCGAGGAGCGGGGGTCGTTGAGGTAGTCCACCGAGACCAGCGGGCGCTCCTCATAGCCGAGGATGCCCTTCAGTTCCCCCTCCGCCGCTTCGCGGAAGTAGTCGTTGACCTCCTCCACCGTCACCGGACGGGCCGCCTCGAAGACGAAGTCGGTGAGCGAGGCGTTGGCCAGCGGGATGCGCACCGCATGGCCGTTCAGCTTGCCGGCGAGTTCCGGGAAGATCTTGGTGATCGCCTTGGCCGAGCCGGTGGTGGTGGGGATCAGCGACTGCCCGCAGGCGCGCGCCCGGCGCAGGTCCTTGTGACCGCGGTCGAGGATGGTCTGGGTGTTGGTGATGTCGTGGATGGTGGTCATCGAGCCGTGGACGATGCCGATTCTCTCATGCACCACTTTGACCACCGGGGCGAGGCAGTTGGTGGTGCAGGAGGCGGCGGTGAGCAGGTGGTGCTCGGCTGGTTCGTAGAGGTGGTCGTTGATGCCGTAGACCACGTTCAGCGCCCCCTCGGTGGGGGCGGCGACGATCACCTTCTTCACCCCCTGGTCGAAGTAGGCCTGCAGCCTCTCCGGCTTCTTGTGGTGCTTGCCGGTGGCCTCGATGACGATGTCGCAGCCGGACCAGTCGCTCTCCTCGATGGTCGCATTGGAGGTGTGGGCGATGGAGCGGCCGTCGACCAGCATGGTCTCGCCCTCGGCCGCGCAGGGGCGGTCCCAGGTGCCGTGGACCGAGTCGAACTGGAGCAGGTGGGCCGAGCCCGCCGCACCGCAGGCGATCTCGTTGACCTGCACCACCGCCAGCTCTTCACTGCCCCAGCCCGCCCGCAGGCCGAGCCGCCCCATGCGGCCGAAGCCGTTGATACCGATACGTGCCGTCATGCCGATGTACCTCGTTGTTTGAATGTTTCGCTACTGAATTCGATAACCATGAAGGGCATGAAGGGAAGAACATGAAGGGCATGAAGAGGGTAGGGGGAGGGGATTTCGCCCGGTGTGATGTCGTTTACTAAAGACCACGGTGCCCCGTAGGGCGGATTAGCGCTAGCGTAATCCGCCAGATCGGAGCTGATTCCGGCGTAGGTGCCTTCGTTCCTGGCGGATTACGCTGGCGCCAATCCGCCCCACGTTCAGAGACCTTTTCCTACCTCAATGACATTGCCGCCGGGGTGCATCGAAACCCTTCATGCCCTTCATGTTCCTCCTTCATGCCCTTCATGGTTTCTCTTCGATTCACGGTTTTCCTTCGCCGCCCTACCCGTTGACCCACGCGCGCACCTGGTCCGGCCCCGGCAGGCCGCCGGCGTGGACCAACTGGCCGTCGACCACCACCCCCGGCGTCGACATCACCCCGTAGCCCATGATCTCGGCGAGGTCGGTCACCTTCTCCAGTTCGATCTCCACCCCCGCCTGTTCGGCGGCGAGGCGGATCAGGTTGTAGGTGGTCTCGCAGTTCTTGCAGCCGGTGCCGAGCACCTTGATCTGTTTCATGACGGCTCCTTATAGCCCATGGAAATGACGGTTCAGGTGATCGCGTTGAAGCCCCACCCCACCAGGGTGAAGGCCACCGCCAGCACCCCGCAGTAGAGGGCCAGGGCGGGCCAGCGGATCACCTTGCGCAGGATCAGCATCTCCGGCAGGGAGAGGGTGGCGATGCTCATCATCAGCGCCAGGGTGGTGCCCACCGCCACCCCCTTGCCGAGCATCGCCTCGGCCACCGGGATCACCCCGGTGGCGTTGGAGTAGAGCGGCACGCCGAGCACCACCGCCGCCGGTACCGAGTACCACTGGCCGCCGGCCAGGTGGGCGGCCACCCACGCCGCGGGGACGAAGCCGTGGAACAGCGCCCCCACCGCGATGCCGGCCACCACCCACTTCCAGATGCGGCCGACGATCTCGCGCACCTCGCCCAGGGCGTAGCGGTGGCGGCCGGCCAGGGAGCGGTCGGGGGCGGGCAGGCTCATCTCTCCCATGCGGATCTTCCAGACGTACGCCTCCACCCACCGCTCGGGGCGGAAGCGCTCCATCGCCAATCCGCCGAACCACGCCACCGCGAGGCCCGCGGCGACGTAGAGGGCGGCCAGTTGCCAGCCGAGCAGGCCGATCAGGATCACCACCGCCACCTCGTTGATCATCGGGCTGGCGATGAGGAAGGAGAAGGTGACCCCCAGCGGGATCCCCGCCTCGACGAAGCCGATAAAGAGCGGCACCGAGGAGCAGGAGCAGAATGGGGTCACCGCGCCGAGCAGGATCGCCAGGGTGCGCGCCAGCCAGCGCGGGCGACCGCGCACGTAGTCGCGCACCCGCTCCGGCGAGAGCAGCGCGCGCAGCAGTCCCATGACGTAGATCACCGCCACCAGCAGGACGAAGATCTTGGCCAGGTCGGTGATGAAAAAGTGGAGCGCCGCCACCGCCCGGCTGCCCGGCGCGAGGCCGAGGAGGTCGAACAGCAGCCAATTGGCGAGGGTCTCGAACACAAAGACTCCGCGGTGTGGGTTGAAGGAGACGGTACGTTCATCCTAAATATACGATATTTCGTATATATGACATACCGTATATTTTGCTTGGCACCTCCCCCTGGTTACGACGCTCTGCGTCGTAACCCACAACCTCGACGCTCTGCGTCCTGCCTTGACCGCGGTGGCGTCGGATGGGGCATCGACGCGGAGCGTCAGGGTTGAAAGCCGCGGTCGGCGTGGTCACCAGTCATTCGTAGGTCGGTGCTACTGCACCGACGCGACCGGGGGCACCGATTTTTCCGCGATTCCACCGGACTTGCCGAACGGGGTGTTCCGCTTGGGACGAGCGTCGTGGCGGAAACTCCGCTGCTTCCGTTTACGTCGGCGCGGTAGCGCCGACCTACGGTGGTGCTGTTTCCGCGGCGGCGTTGGGCGGTCAGGGGGTGCAGCGGTCGGCGGGGACGTCGAGCAGCCGGCGGTCGTCGTGGAACGGGGATTGGCCGGCCAGCTCCCGATGGCTTGCCTCCAGCAGGTGGACCGCCCACTCCGGCAGCCCCTCGCTCACCCGGTAGTGGACCCACACCCCCTGGCGGCGGTCCTGGAGCAGGCCGCCGTCGCGCAGCAGCGCCAGGTGGCGGGAGACCTTCGGCTGGGATTCGCCGATCGCCCGGGTCAGCTCGCAGACGCACAGTTCGCCCGCCCCCACCACTAGCATCACCAGGCGCAGGCGGGTGGGGTTGGCGAGGGCCTGGAAGAGCTGGTCGGGGGTCATCGGCAGTTGGAGGTCAAGGGGTGACGGCCAAGGATCGCGGGTCAAAGGTCAAAGGTCAAAGGTCAAAGGTCAAAGGTGAAAGGTGAAAGGTGAAAGGTGAAAGGACCTTCGTTCAGCGCCACCCGAGATTCGGTAGCTTCGTGACCGGAGAGCAAAAGGCGGGATTGGCACGGCCTCTCTTCCCCTTTGACCTTTCACCTTTCACCTTTCACCTTTCACCTGACAAACCACCCCCGCCCGTGTCCGCTTGCGGGATTATCGTCGCTCCACTTCGCCGCTGTCACCTCGTCGCGGGCCTACACTGAAATGGAGAGGGTACCAACGATCGACAAGGGGGACCGGATCATGGATCTGTTGCATGCACAGGCGGAGTTCGGCGCCGGCCGTCTCCAGGAGGCGGTGATCGAGCCGTCGCCGGACGGCAACGGCTGGCGGGTCTGTTTCGTCGCCACCGACGGCGGGCGCGTGACGCTCACCGACCATACCGGCACCGAGCGGCTTTACCACTCCCTCGACCACGCCGACGAGGCGGCGCGGGAAGTCGGCTTCGGCGAGGCGCGGATCGAGGAGCGCTTCTGAGTGGCGCGGAGAGCACCGTTCTCCGGTCGCCACGTCCCGCGCCCCGCTGCGGTAGCCGCGGCGGAATTGGCGCGGGGCAAGCCGGGGGAGTCCCTCGCCTCCTCCTCTTTTTGCTACGTAATATTACGTGGCAATTTAAGCAATTTCGTTACATTGATATCGCTGTTTTCTTACGATACTGTAGGCGCCCTGCGTATCGGGGGCTAACGGGATCACTTCGTCCGTGCTCGTGTTCGCGGCGGCATCCTGCGCCGCGGTCTCCCTGCGTGTCCGAATTCCGATCCCCACCGACCCTTTGGTGCCCCGATGAAATTCCTCCGTTTCGTCCGCGTCCGTCTCCTTCTGCATAGCGCGGTGGCGCTGTTGGCGCTGGTCCTGCTCAGCTCCGCCTCCTGGCAGGTGTTCGTCGAATACCTGCCGGCGGAGCGCAAGGCGGAGGCGCTCGGCGCCGCCAACCGGCTCACCGACCAACTGCTCATCGCCGCCGCCGAACAGGCCAAGGAGCGCGGCTTCACCGCCGCCCGGCTGGCCGGCGGCGGGGGCGCGCGGGGGCGCATCGACGCGGCGCGGGCGGCGGGCGACGAGGCCTATGAGCGCGCCCTGGCCGAGGCGCGGGGGCTGGTCGACAGAGGCTGGGGCGGCGTCTTCCTGCGCGACTCGGCGGCGGCGGTGGAGCAGGCGCGCCGGGCCCAGCTCGCCGCCCGCGGCGGGGTGGACGGCGGCGGCGCGCCGACGGTGGCGGAGTGGATCGCCACCCTGACCCGGCTGATCGAGGCCGAAGGGCGCTTGCGCGCCGCGGCGGTCTCGCCGACCAGCGACTCCGAAGGGGTGGTGTTCAACAACCTGGCGGTGAAGCAGGCGATCTGGCTGGCCAGCGAATACGCCGGCCTGGAGCGCGCCGTGGTCGCCACCGCCATCTCCGCCCACCGCCCGTTCAGCGGGCAGGAGCGGCTGCGGCTGGCCGCCTACCGCTCCCACGTCGAGCGCCAGATCGACTTCCTGCGCGAGGTGGGCACGCCGCTGCTGACCAACGAGGCCCATCGCGTCACCGCCGGCACCTATCGGGACGGGTGGGCGGCGGTGGAGCGGCTCTTCCTCGGCTCCTACCAGCAACTGCGCGAGGCGGTGTGGCGCGCCGGCGACGACGGCCGCTACCCGGTGGACAGCGAGCGCTGGCTCACCGACTCCACCGCCGCCATCGACACCTTGCTCGGTCTCTCCCGCGCGGTCAGCGTGGATGCCGCAGACCACGCCGAGCGGGACTACGGCGAGGCACGCTTCTCCGCCTGGTTCGCCATCGCGCTGTTCGTCGGTGGCGCGCTGCTGGCGCTGGTGGCCACCGGTACGGTCGAGCACGTGGCGGGCCGGGTCGGCCACCTCGACGAGGTGATCCGTCGCGCCGCGGAGAACGACGACCTGACCCTGCGCGCCGAGGCCGACGGCAGCAACGAGCTGGCGCGGCTCGCCGAGTCGTTCAACCGCATGCAGCGGCGTTACGACGGGATGGTGGCGGAGATCGCACACGTCGCCGCCGATACCGCGGTCGCGCTGACCCAGATCCAGGCCGGGGCGGAATCCACCAGTGGGGCGGTGCAGCGCCAGGACGTGGAGCTGGAGCGGCTCGCCGTGGCGATGGGCGAGATGGCCTCCACCATCCAGGACGTGGCGCGCAGCGCCAGCCACGCCGCGGAGGCGGCGGAGAGCTCCGACGGCGAGGCGCGCGCCGGCGAGCAGGTGGTGGGCCAAGTGGTGGGGGCCGTGGAGGCGGCGGCCAGCCAGGTGGAGGCCTCCGCCGCGGTGCTCGCCCAGTTGGAGGGGGAGACCCGCACCGTCGGCCAGGTGCTGGATGTGATCAACGACATCGCCGAGCAGACCAACCTGCTCTCGCTCAACGCCGCCATCGAGGCGGCGCGCGCCGGCGAGCAGGGGCGCGGCTTCGCGGTGGTCGCCGACGAGGTGCGCACCCTGGCCAACCGCACCCAGGAGTCGACCCGCGAGATCCGCGCCATGACCGAGCGCCTGCAGGGGCGCTCCCGCGAATCGGTGGCGACCATGCAGCAGGTGGCCGAGGAGATCCGCACCGGGGTGGCGCGGGCCGGCGAGGCGCGCGGGGCGCTGGCGCGGATCGTCCAGTCGGGTGGCGCGATCAGCGGCCAGAGCCACCAGATCGCGGCCGCCGCCGAGCAGCAGGGGCTCACCGCCGAGGAGATCAATCGCGGCATCACCGGGGTCTCCGCCGGCGCCGAGATCACCGCGCGCACCGCCGCCGAGACGGTGGAAGCGATCCGCGAAATCGGCGAGCGCCTCGACCGCCTCGGCGGGCTGGCCAAGACCTTCCGCACCTCCGCCTCCGGACTCGACCTCTCCGCCGCCAAGCAGGCCCACTTGGCGTGGCGCCGGCGGCTGCGCGCCTACCTCGACGGCCAGGGCGGGCTGACCGCCGAACAGGCGGTTTCCCACCGCGACTGCGCGCTCGGCCAGTGGTACTACGGCAGCGGTTCCGGCGACTACGGCCACCTGCCGCCGATGCGCGCCCTGGAGGGCCCCCACCAGGAGCTGCACCAGCTGATCCGCACCATCGTCGAACACAAGGAGGCGGGCCGGCTGGACGAGGCCGAGCGTGCCTTCGGTCGGGTCGACGGCCTCTCCCGGGAGATCGTCCGCCTGCTCGGCGAGGTGGAGCGGGAAGCGGCTGCCGCCGCGGCCTGACGGGGCGGACGGTCGCCGCGCCGCGGTCCCGGTTTTGGTGCCTTCGTCCGACGTTGTAGTTGCAACACGAAGGGCACGAATTCGCCGCACCTGCCCAAAAAAGGGCTGCGTCCCCGTTGGCCGTTGCGAATCCCCTCTGGGTAGGAGCGGCCCCCAGGCCGCGATGGCGCCGTGTCCGCACCCACCGCCAATTGAACCGATGCGTCCCACTCCGATCCGATCGCGGCCTAAGGGCCGCTCCTACGGGGAATCGGGAGCGGGCGAACGACTGCACCCGATGACAGTGGCCGAGACCGGATCGTTCCCGTTGGCCGTTGCGAATCCCCTCTGGGTAGGAGCGGCCCTCAGGCCGCGATGGCGCCGTGTCCGCACCCACCGCCAATCGAACCGATGCGTCCTACTCCGATCCGATCGCGGCCTAAGGGCCGCTCCTACGGGGAATCGGGAGCGGGCGATCGACTGCACCCGATGACAGTGGCCGAGATTGAATCGTTCCCGTTGGCCGTTGCGAATCCCCGCTGGGTAGGAGCGGCCCCCAGGCCGCGATGGCGCCGTGTCCGCACCCACCGCCAATCGAACCGATGCGTCCCACTTCGATCCGATCGCGGCCTAAGGGCCGCTCCTACAGGGAATCGGGAGCGGGTGATCGACTGCACCCGATGACAGTGGCCGAGACCGGATCGTTCCCGTTGGCCGTTGCGAATCCCCGCTGGGTAGGAGCGGCCCCCAGGCCGCGATGGCGCCGTGTCCGCACCCACCGCCAATCGAACCGATGCGCCCCACTCCGATCCGATCGCGGCCTAAGGGCCGCTCCTACGGGGGATCGGGAGCGCGCGATCGACTGCACCCGATGACAGTGGCCGAGATTGAATCGTTCCCGTTGGCCGTTGCGAATCCCCTCTGGGTAGGAGCGGCCCCCAGGCCGCGATGGCGCCGTGTCCGCACCCACCACCAATCGAACCGATGCGTCCCACTCCGATCCGATCGCGGCCTAAGGGCCGCTCCTACGGGGAGTTGGGAGCGGGCGAACGACTGCACCCGATGACAGTGGCCGAGACTGGATCGTTCCCGTTGGCCGTTGCGAATCCCCGCTGGGTAGGGGATGAGGTGGCGAAGGTGGTGCCCACGCTGTCGCGGCTTCAATGAGGCCCCGGCAAAAAGCCGGGGAATAGGAGCTGCGATGATGGCTGTAGCCGAGATAGCCGGCGCCGCTTCAATGAGGCCCCGGCAAAAAGCCGGGGAATAGCCTCGTTGGTTCTTGATTCGCCGGAGATCACATCCCGCTTCAATGAGGCCCCGGCAAAAAGCCGGGGAATAGCGCGCACCAGGTCAGAGATGTGCCCCAAGACACTAGGCTTCAATGAGGCCCCGGCAAAAAGCCGGGGAATAGGGTGGTGTGCAGGGGCTCAACATGGGCAACGAGGCGCGGCTTCAATGAGGCCCCGGCAAAAAGCCGGGGAATAGGACCCGCACCGGTGAATGCGTGCATCTTGAAACTGTGGCTTCAATGAGGCCCCGGCAAAAAAGCCGGGGAATAGGGGACTAATTGCCCGCAGGCTGGGCATGGATGTCGAGCTTCAATGAGGCCCCGGCAAAAAGCCGGGGAATAGGCGGGGTAGATCGTCCCCACCCAGCGCTCGCCGATCCGCTTCAATGAGGCCCCGGCAAAAAGCCGGGGAATAGCGGAGCGGACATTGCGTCGACCCTGGCCGGTCTACGGGCTTCAATGAGGCCCCGGCAAAAAGCCGGGGAATAGAGGATCGGCCCCGACGCCGGATCGGCTTCACAGCCGCTTCAATGAGGCCCCGGCAAAAAGCCGGGGAATAGATCGGGCATGCCGTCGGCGACCCAGCGGGCGGCGTCGCTTCAATGAGGCCCCGGCAAAAAGCCGGGGAATAGCGCCAGGCCGGGCAGATCCCCGGCCTCGCCGAGCAGCTTCAATGAGGCCCCGGCAAAAAGCCGGGGAATAGTCTAACCCTCAGGGAGGGGCAAAACCTTTCCGGAATGCTTCAATGAGGCCCCGGCAAAAAGCCGGGGAATAGGGCGGAGAAGCGGTTGGCGATGCGGCAGCAGGAGCTGCTTCAATGAGGCCCCGGCAAAAAGCCGGGGAATAGTTGTCGATACCGGCCGCGTCGGCGACGTCGGACTCGACGCTTCAATGAGGCCCCGGCAAAAAGCCGGGGAATAGCAAATGGGTAATGCCGCCCAGGCGGTCGCCGGCATCAAGCTTCAATGAGGCCCCGGCAAAAAGCCGGGGAATAGGGTTCCTGCTGCGGATGATTGCGCCCCCTGTCTCCTTGCTTCAATGAGGCCCCGGCAAAAAGCCGGGGAATAGGGTATCACCTTCGGCTTCTCCGTGCGCCGCGGCAAACGGCTTCAATGAGGCCCCGGCAAAAAGCCGGGGAATAGTCTGCTCGACGCCGTGGTTAGGCGACAACGGAGGCACGCTTCAATGAGGCCCCGGCAAAAAGCCGGGGAATAGCCAACGGTAGGGCGGTGATCTACGGAGAGGTCGATGAGCTTCAATGAGGCCCCGGCAAAAAGCCGGGGAATAGGTGGTCGCCATCGGAGACGAGAGCGACGTTACGGAGGCTTCAATGAGGCCCCGGCAAAAAGCCGGGGAATAGGGGCGTGACCCCGGAGGAGCGTAGGGTGTTCCACATGGCTTCAATGAGGCCCCGGCAAAAAGCCGGGGAATAGAAAGCAAACAAACACCTCCCCCCCTGCGTTTACGAGCTTCAATGAGGCCCCGGCAAAAAGCCGGGGAATAGTTCTTGGCGACTCCGCCCTGTATTCCGGGGGTCGGGCTTCAATGAGGCCCCGGCAAAAAGCCGGGGAATAGCGGGGGCGGGCGCCACCGCACTACGCGGAAATCGCGCCGCTTCAATGAGGCCCCGGCAAAAAGCCGGGGAATAGCAGGTCGGTGGCGTCGCGAGCAGCAGCGAATCCGTCTGGCTTCAATGAGGCCCCGGCAAAAAGCCGGGGAATAGGGCACGGCGGAAGTGCGGGCGTTCTTCGATGCCAGGCTTCAATGAGGCCCCGGCAAAAAGCCGGGGAATAGACGGCTCGCGAGCTGGAGCGCAGTGCGCAGGCGCTGCTTCAATGAGGCCCCGGCAAAAAGCCGGGGAATAGACCCTCAGTAGGAGCAGCCTTTAACACTTCGTCTCGGCTTCAATGAGGCCCCGGCAAAAAGCCGGGGAATAGGAACCGCCGCGTACCTCGCCACCCCATTCAGCGCAGGCTTCAATGAGGCCCCGGCAAAAAGCCGGGGAATAGCCGGCATATCAACCCGAGCAAGATCCTCTGGCGAGGCTTCAATGAGGCCCCGGCAAAAAGCCGGGGAATAGGCATATCACTATGCAAAAACACAACTTGGTGTGGAAGGCTTCAATGAGGCCCCGGCAAAAAGCCGGGGAATAGGATCAACAATCGGAGAAACAACCATGACCTTCGCCACCGCTTCAATGAGGCCCCGGCAAAAAGCCGGGGAATAGCACATCAGCAGCGACGGAATCCACGTCATCCGATCGCTTCAATGAGGCCCCGGCAAAAAGCCGGGGAATAGGGTGGGGTAATGGCCTCCCTGGTGCAGCAGGTCGAGCTTCAATGAGGCCCCGGCAAAAAGCCGGGGAATAGGGTGTCGAGCTTGGGTGCGGATTCGGTGGATCACGGCGGGCTTCAATGAGGCCCCGGCAAAAAGCCGGGGAATAGCCAATATCAATCAATGGTTTATCCGTCGTTTCATGGGCTTCAATGAGGCCCCGGCAAAAAGCCGGGGAATAGGGCCCTTTCCCGGCACCACCCGCCGCGCGGTGCGGAGGCGGGCTTCAATGAGGCCCCGGCAAAAAGCCGGGGAATAGGCGGTGGCCGCGCAGCTGCGGGATGCCGTTTCCCGGGCTTCAATGAGGCCCCGGCAAAAAGCCGGGGAATAGGGACCCGTTTGAAACCCTTGCAGCGCAAGGGTTTCAGGCCCATTTTGCGAGCGGTCCCTGTTCGCCGAAAAGTTATCCACAGAAAACACCCCTTCCAACCGTTTGGCGGCACCCGTTTTCATCTTATTTTTCAAAGAGCTGGCGTTTTGCGAGCGGTCCCCCCGGGATTCGGTCATCACCGGACCGCTCGCAAACGGGCGGCGAGCGGGTCGCCGTCCACCGGAGATGGTCAATCGCTGACCATCTCCCTCGCGCCACACCGCGACGTTGCACGGTGTCGACCCCGGACCGTTTCGACGGACGGGGCCGGCCATTCCATGGTGGCTGAACCGGGCAACGGTGGCAAGGGTGTTGGGAGTTCTGTGGGGGGGGGCGATAGCGAAAGGTGAAAGGGGCGTCGGCGCCATGAGGGTTGACTGGCCGGTCGGTGAGCACCTGATGATTGAGCGGCGTTGAACGAAGGTCCTTTGACCTTTGACCTTCCCCCACGCCCCACCGCCTCCGTCCCCGATTTGCCTTCCACCCACGGAACCGGGACAATAGTTAGCTGGCTAACTAATAGCTGGGAACCAAACGCCGCGATGCTATCGACCATCGACCAATTGGGCCCGCTCATCGGTGAGCTCAGCCACCTGTGGCGCGCCCGGCTCGACGAGCGGCTGCGACCGCTGGGGTTGAGCCAGTCGCGCTGGCGGGTGCTGGTGTTCCTCGCGCGGCGCGGCGACGGGGTGGTGCAGAAGACCCTGGCGCAGTGGTTGGGGATCGAGGGGCCGTCGCTGGCCCGGCTGCTCGACCGGATGGCCGCCGACGGCTGGGTCGAGCGGCGCGAGTCGCCCACCGACCGGCGGGCGAAGACGGTCCACCTGACCGCACGGGCCCACGCCACCATCGAGGAGATCCGCGCCATCGCCGCCGCGCTGCGCGACGAGCTGCTCGCCACCATCCCGCACGACGAACTGGTGGTTTGCGTGCAGGTGCTGGACACCATCAAACGGCGGGCCGAGGGGCCGGAGCGCCCCGCGGAGAACCCCGCGGAGAACCCCCTGGAGAAGCGTCATGCGTAGAAAGATCGCTCTGTTGGCGGCCGTCGTGGGCGTCGGTGTGGCGGCGATCTGGGGCTACCAGGCCTACGGCGCCCGCTACCCGAGCACCGACGACGCCTACATCGGCGCCGACGTGGTGCGGGTGGCGGCGCGGGTGGCCGGCCGGGTGGAGGCGGTGCAGGTGGTGGACCAGCAGCGGGTCCGGCGCGGTGAGCTGCTCTTCGCGATCAGCCCCGATACCTTCCGCTTCGCCGTGCGCGAGGCCGAGGCGCAGCTCGCCCTGGCTCGCCGCGAGGTGGCCCAGGCGCAGGCGGCGGTGGTCTCGGCCGGGGCCGAGGTGCACCACCGCGAGGTGCTGCGGGAGAACGCGCGGGCGAAGGCGGAGCGCGCCCGCCACCTGGTCAAGCAGGACTACCTGTCGCACCAGGGGGTGGAGGACGCGGAGGCGGAGTTCAACAGTGTCGAGGCCAACCTGGAGGTGGCGCGGGCCGGCCTCGACGAGGCGCGCCGTCGCCTCGGCGCCGCCGGCGACGACAACGACCGGGTGGTGGCGGCCAAAGCGGCGCTGGACCGCGCCCGCTGGCAGCTCGACAACACCCGGGTGAGCGCCGCCTGCGACGGTCAGGTCTCCCAGGTGAAACTGCGCCCGGGGGACGTGGTGGGGGCCGACGACAACGTCTTCGTGCTGATCTGCGCGGAGCGCCACTGGGTGGAGGCCAACTTCAAGGAGACCCAGCTGGCGCGGATCGCGCCGGGCCAGCCGGTGGACGTGGTGGTGGACATGTATCCCGGCCACCACTTCGCGGGCCGGGTGGAGAGCGTCAGCGGCGCCGCCGGGGCGGTCTTCTCGCTGCTGCCGCCGCAGAACGCCAGCGGCAACTGGGTCAAGGTGACCCAGCGGGTGCCGGTGCGCATCCGCCTGGAGGCCCCCGATCCGGCCTTCCCGCTGCGCGTCGGGACCAGCACCGAGGTGACCGTCGACACCACGGTGAAGAAGGCCTTCGTCGCCGGGCGTGAAACGCCGCCGCGCACATGAGCCGGGAGGTCAACCGCCTGCTGGTGACCGTCGCGGTGATGTCGGCGACGGTGATGCAGGCCCTCGACACCACCATCGTCAACGTCGCCCTGCCGCACATCCAGGGCGAGATGGGCGCCACCCCGGATCAGGTGAGCTGGGTGCTGACCAGCTATCTGGTCGCCTCCGGGGTGTTCATGCCGCTCACCGGCTACTTCACCGACCGCTTCGGGCAGCGCCGCTTCCTGATCGTCAGCATCGGCGGCTTCGTCCTCTCCTCGCTGCTCTGCGGCATCGCCGGCGGGCTCGGCGAGGTGGTGCTGTTCCGCCTCTTCCAGGGGATCGCCGGTGCCGCCCTGGTGCCGCTCTCCCAGTCGATCATGGTCGCCACCTACCCCGCCGGGGAGCGCGGGCGGGCGATGGCGATCTGGGGCATGGGGGTGATGGTCGGGCCGATCCTCGGCCCGACCCTCGGCGGCTGGCTCACCGAGGCGTTGTCGTGGCGCTGGACCTTCTTCATCAACCTGCCGGTGGGCATCCTGTCGATCCTGCTGACGCTGGCCTACGTGCCGGAGGGCGAGCGGCGCGAACGGGCGATGGACTGGATGGGGCTCGGCCTGCTGACGCTGGGCATCGGCGCGCTGCAGTGGCTGCTCGACCGCGGCAACCAGGACGACTGGTTCACCGCCCCGTCGATCCAGTTCGCCGCCTACCTGGCGGCGGTCGGCTTCGTCGGCTACTTCCTGCACGCGCGCGGCTACCGCGGCCACACCCTGTTCCACCCGGCGATCTTCGCCGACCGCAACTTCGCCACCGCCAGCCTGCTGATGGCCTTCCTCGGCCTCGGCCTGTTCGGCTCGATGCTGCTCCAGCCGCTGATGCTGGAGGGGCTGATGGGCTATCCCACCCTCACCACCGGGCTGATGCTGGCACCCCGCGGACTCGCCTCGATGTTCTCCATGATGCTGGTCGGCCGGCTGATCGGGCGGGTCGATCCGCGGGCGTTGATCGTCAGCGGCATCATGATCTTCACCCTCGGCGGGTGGATGACCACCCGCTACAGCCTGGTGATGGGCTACGCCTGGATCATCGTGCCGATGGCGCTGCAGGGGATGGGGCTGGGGATGGTCTTCGTGCCGCTGTCGACGCTCGCCTTCTCCACCCTGCCGAAGCGCTTCGCCGCCGAGGCAGCCGGTGTCTACAGCCTGCTGCGCACCATCGGCTCGGGCATCGGCATCTCCCTGGTGGCCACCGTGCTGACCCGCCACACCGCGGTCGCCTGGCATAACGTCGGCGGTCACATCGACCCGTTCAACCCGGCGGTGGCCGACTACCTCCACGGCCTCGGCCTGTCGGCGGGCTCGCCGCGGGGTGCCGGGGTGCTCGCCGCCGAGCTGGGGCGGCAGGCGCAGATGATCGCCTTCCTCGACGCCTACACCTTCGTCGCGGTGGCCTTCGCGGCGATGATCCCGCTGGTTTTCGTCATGCGGCACCAGCGCCCGGCATAGGGCGCCCCGCGGGCGCCGTGCCGAACGAAACGGCCGGGGCTGGAATTTCCCCCCGGCGGGTCCGAGTGGTTGGATACACCGTGGCGGCGTACCGCGTGGCGGAGTCGCCGCGCACAGCGCCCGCGGGGCGCCCTATAAGGGGGGCGCTTGATATCCTATCGATCTCCTCCCCCCATGAGCCACTGGAAACGCCGGGATGCGCAACGAGGATGTGATGACGATCCGGCCGGTGCGACCGCTTGGACAGCGGTCGCCGCCGGGGTGGCTGGCGCTGATCCCGGCGCTGCCCATGATCTTCATCGGTGTGGGGGCGCTATCCGCCGGGATGTGGTCGTTCTCCCTGTTCTTTCTCCCCGGTGGAGTGGGGTTCCTCCTGCTGTTTCTGCTCGGGCTGTTTCGTTCGCGTGAGGCGGGGGTCATCCACATCGATCGGTGCGAGCGGCAGCTGTCGCTGGTCGAGGCAACGGGCGCCGAGGTGACGGTGACGATCGACGCGCCGCGGCACGTGTTGGTCGAGGAGATATCCGTGTTCCGCTTCGGCTGTTATTGGCGGGCGATCCTGGTGACCGACGGGGCGATGGTCGATCTCGGCCTGCGCGCCCGTTTCCGCCGGAAGATGGTCCGCCTGGCGACGCCGGCCGCACGCTTCCTCCGCGTGCCGATCTACTGCCTTCGGCACACCGCGGAGCCCCCGGCCAGCGGTTATCGGGTCATCGACGACGTCGCCTGTCGCTTCGATCCCTATGAAGGGGCGCCGCCCCCCGATGTGGCGCGGCAGTGGGGCTCCCGCCTGGACTACCCGGCCTATCGCGAGGTGACGAGACCCGCGGAGGGGCCGCCGCGCAGGCACTGGTGGGCGATGTCCTTGCGGGAGCTGGCGGCGCAGGCCCGGGCCAACCGCTGGACGATCGTCGGCCGGTCGTTTCTCCTCGTCCTGTGCGTCGCCGGGCTGATGACGCCCGCCTTCTACAATATGAACCTCGTTATCCCGCCCGTCGGCCGCTCGGAGGTCTCCACCGGGCCGCTGCATTTCACCAGCACCGGACCGTTCAGTTACGCCTTGAGCATCGTGGAGGCGGGTGGCTCCGTCCGCCTGGACTGCGGGCCGATGAGCGGGAGAATTGATTCCTGCGTTGCGAAGAAGCGGTGGCGTGAGCTGAACGGGAAATCCGCCCGTGTCGAGTGGTACCGCCGGCACGCAGGTCCCGGAATTTGGCGGAACCGGGTCCTCAGCGTGTCGGTGGACGGGGCGGTGGTAGTGACCCGCGAAAGGACAACCCGATGGCTGGAGCGGCAGCGGGATGAGGGCGAGGTCCTGTTCTACACCTCGGTGGTCCTGGTGTTGCTCCTGCTCGGGTACGATCTCGTGCCGTGGCGGCGGTGGCGGGATTGAGCGCCGAGGCACTTCGGCCGACGGGGGAGGAGAGGTTGGGTACGCCGCGACGCGGGGGATGGTTGGCAGATCCTTCAAACACGGCGCCCGCGGGGCGCCCTATAGGGCGCCCCGCGGGCGCCGTGTCAGGTGGAACGGCGCAAGTTCGAATTCCCTCAGCGTCCCCGAGCGACCGGATGCCTCGTGGCGAAAGAGGTGCGCCGCTCACCGCTCGCGGATGCTCTCCTGGCGATAGCGTAGCAGCGGCGCGAGGAAGAACTCGATCAGCCGCCGCCGGCCGGTCTTCACCTCCACGGTGACGGTCATTCCGGGGCTCAGGTTGACCCGCTTGCCCTCGACGTCCATCACCGTGCGGGCCAGCGCCACCCGCGCGGCGTAGACCAGCCCGCGCTGCTCGTCGGCCACCGCGTCGTCGGAGAGCTTGACCAGCTCGGCGTCGAGCATGCCGTACTTGGTGAAGGGGAAGGCGTCCACCTTCACCTCGGCGCGCTGCCCCTCGCGGACGAAGCCGATGTCCCGGTTCGCCACCCACGCCTCCACTTCCAGCGCGGCGTCGCGGGGGACGATGCGCATCAGCTCCTGGGCCGGGGTGACCACCCCGCCGACGGTATGCACCGCCAGCTGCTGCACCACCCCGTCCACCGGCGCCACCAGGGTCTGCTGGCCGGCGCGCAGCCGCGCCTTGGCGTACTCCTCGCGCAACCCCGCCACCTTGCGCTCCGCCTCCGCCCGCCGCGACAGCAGGTCGCTGCGGAACTGGGCGCGGTAGCCGTCGAGGCGATGGCCGCTCTCGGCGATCGCCGCCCGCGACTCCTTCAAGCGGCTGCGCAATACCACCAGCTCCTGGCGGCGGTCGATGCGCTGCTCCTCCAGCTCCAGGTACTGCTGCTCGGCGGCCATCCGCTTGCCGGCCAGCGCCTTCAGCGCGGTGGCCCGTTTGGTGATCAGCGGCAGGGTCGCCTCGATCCGCGCCACGTCGGCCTCCATCGCCGCGATCTCCGCCTCGCCTTTCTCCCGCGCGCTCTCCAGTTCTCCCACCTTGGCGCGGAACTCCTCCAGCCGCCGTTGGAGCAGGGCGTTCTGCACCGCGATGCGCGCCTCGTCCTGCACGCCGGGGACGGCCTCGATCTGCGGGGTGCTGCCGCGCTCGATCCCCTCCAGCATCGCGCGCAGCCGCGCCGCCTCCAGACGGGCGGCGGCCAGCTCCTGCTCCAACCGCTTGCGGTCGGCCTCGCTGGCGGTGGCGTCCAGCTCGATCAGGGTGTCACCGGCGCGCACCGCCTGCCCCTCCTCCACCCGGATCGCGCCGATGGTGCCGATCTCCAGCGGCTGGATCACCTTCACCCGCTCGCCGGGGATGATCTTGCCGCCGGCCACCGCGATGATGTCCACCTTGCCGAAGGTGGCCCAGGCCAGCGCGCAGAGGAAGAACAGGATCACCGTCCACAGGATCGCCCGGCCGGCGGGGGCCGGCGGGGTCTGCTGGATCTCCAGGGCGGCGGGCAGGAAATCGGTCTCTCCGCGCGGGCGGCCGTCGGCCGGGCCGAGCCGCTCGCGATTCCGCCACACCTCGGCGAACACCCGCAGGTGGTGGCGCAGCCCGGCCAGCGCGCTCACGCCGCCGCCTCCCGCCCCGACTGGTGGTGGAACAGCCGGGCGTAGTAGCCGCCGCGGGCGAGCAGTTGCTCGTGGCTCCCGTCCTCGGCGATGCGCCCCTGCTCCACCACCACGATGCGCTGGGCGCTGCGCAGCGCGGAGAGGCGGTGGGCGATGATCAGCACCGTGCGCCCGTTGCAGATGCGCGCCATGTTCTCCTGGATCACCCGCTCCGACTCGTAGTCCAGCGCGCTGGTCGCCTCGTCGAAGATCAGCACCTTGGGATCGGTGAGCAGCGCGCGGGCGATGGCCAGGCGCTGGCGCTGGCCGCCGGAGAGGTTGCAGCCGTGCTCGCCGACCCGCGAATCGTAGCCGTGGGGCAGCTCCAGGATGAATTCGTGGGCGCCGGCCAGTTGCGCGGCGCGCACCACTCGCTCGATCGGCGCGCCGGGATCGGTCAGAGAGATGTTCTCCGCCACCGTGGCGTCGAACAGGAAGCTCTCCTGCAGCACCACCCCCACTTGGCGGCGCAGCCACGCCGGGTCGGCCATCGCCAAATCGACCCCATCCACCAGCACACGCCCCGCCTCCGGCACGTAGAGCCGCTGCACCAGCTTGGCCAGTGTGCTCTTGCCCGAGCCGCTGCGGCCGACGATGCCCAGCACCTGGCCGCGGGGGATGGCGAGCGACACTTGGCTGAGCACCGCCGGGCGGTCGGGCGCGTAGCGAAAGGTGACCCGTTCGAAGGACAGTTTGCCGGCGATCGGCGGCAGCGCGGCGCGGCGCCGGTTGGCCGCCGGCTCCGGCTGGGAGTTGAGGATGTCGCCCAGGCGCTGCACCGAGATCCCCGCCTGCTGGAACTCCTGCCACAGCTGCACCAGGCGCAGGATCGGCCCGCTGACCCGGCCGGCGAGCATGTTGAAGGCGACCAGCTGGCCCACCGTCAGATCGCCGTCCATCACCGCGTGGGCGCCGACCCACAGCAGCAGCACGGTGGTCGCCTTGTTGATGAAGCCCGCCGACTGGCCGGCGACGTTGCCCAGGTTGGCGGCGCGGAACGAGGCGCGCACGTAGCCCGCCAACTGATCCTCCCAGCGCCGCTGCATCTGCGGCTCCACCGCCATCGCCTTGACCGTCTCCATGCCGCTGACCGACTCCACCAGGAACGCCTGGTTCTCTGCGCCGCGGTTGAACTTCTCGTGCAGCCGCCCGCGCAGCACCGGGGTGACCAGGATCGAGAGCACGATGTAGAAGGGGATGCTGCCGAGCACCACCGCGGTGAGCAGCGGGCTGTAGTAGTACATCACCGCGAGGAAGACCACGGTGAAGAAGAGATCGATCACCACCGTCACCGAGGAGCCGGTGAGGAAGTTGCGGATGTTCTCCAGCTCACGCACCCGCGCCACCGAATCGCCCACCCGGCGCGATTCGAACCACGCCAGCGGCAGGCTCATCAGGTGGTGGAACAGCCGCGCGCCCAGCTCCACATCGACCCGGTTGGTGGTGTGGGCGAAGACGTAGGCGCGCAGCCCGCCGAGCACCACCTCGAACAGCGAGACGGCGAGCATCCCGAGGGCGAGCACGTCCAGCGTGGTGAGCCCGTGGTGGACCAGCACCTTGTCGATCACCACCTGGAAGAAGAGCGGCGAGATCAGCGCGAAGAGCTGGAGGAAGAAGGAGGCCACCAGCACCTCGCCGAACAGCCGGCGGTACTTGACGATGGCGGGGATGAACCAGGTGAAGTCGAAGCGGCGATCGGCGGCGGCGGCGCCGTCGCGGCGGGTCATCGGTAGCAGTTCGCCGCTCCAGCGCGCCTCCAACGCCTCCCGCGCGAGCTTCTCCGGTCGGCCGAGGCGCGGGTCGTGGATCAGCGCCTGATCGCCGTCGAGGGCGGCGAGGATGAAGAACGCCCCGTCGCGCCCGCGGGCGATGGCCGGAAGCGGCAGCTTGGCGAGTGCCGCCCAGTCGCGCGACTCGCTGCGCGCCTTCAGCCCGAGGCGGCCGGCGAGCCGCAGCAGATCCTGCGTATCCGCCGCCTCGCCGCGCCGGCCCAACTGGTGGGCGAGCTGGGCCGGGTCCACGGCCATTCCCTGTACCCGGCAGATCATCGCCAGGCAGATCAGCCCCGTGTCGAGGGCGGTCGCCCCCGGCGTCTCTTCATCCCTGATTTGATCGGACAAACGGTCCTCCCACGATCACTGGGGCGTAGTGTTCTGACATGAACAATCCGCCACGACATTTTTTCGGCTATGTCTGAATTACGTGTTGCGATCGATTGATAGCACCGCGGTTCACTGTAGGAGCGGCCCCTAGGCCGCGATCACGACGGAGTGAGGCGCCTCGATTTGGCAAGTGGCAGGAACGGACATGGCGCCATCGCGGCTCCTAGAGGGGCCGCTCCTACATTCAAGGAATGTCGCAACAGCCAACTTCAGACATAGCCTTTTTTACATTCTGCCTATCGATGTGAATGTTGTATGTAGGAAAAGCAAGAGAGATTGTGGGAAATAGCTTACAGCGTTGGGACGGATTGATGTGGGCGCCAGGAAGTTGCGGGTGTGCAACTAAGAATATTCCTTGGTTAAGAAAGGGGTTTTCCCGATACCTGCTGTGCAGGGCCTACTCGTGATTTGACCGGCGGATCGGTAAGTTGACATGGGCTAATCAGCGCCAGTGAGATGATTGAATAGTCCCGTTGGGTTTTGGAATGGTGAATATGTAAGAAAACGGATTATAGGGCGTGTGGAAAATGGGTGTCTTGTAACGAATTTCATCACGATGGGCAGGAGGAAAAATCCAATGCATTTCAGAAATCTCCTATATTCAGGGAATGCAATGGTGTGTAAGCATGAAAAGGTCGTTACGTGTCGCTTGGCGGAGCGCTCGGGTGGCTGGCGGGTAGGGGGTAAGAATGGGGGTAGGATCGCTTGATCGAAAACAGCGACGAGTATCCCTGGCTTTGCTGGTTTTTTCATCCCTGAGTTCGTCAGCCGCATTATTAGACGAATGGGAT